>NZ_BCPO01000002.1:0-113487 GCF_016586105.1 Burkholderia sp. E168m15 | reverse complement strand
CGATCGCCGCGATCCCGAAGGCCGGCGAAAAGCCCGCGGCCGCCCCGGCCGGCGCCGACGCGGCAACGGCCGGCAAGGCGCTGTACGCGTCGACCTGCCAGGCCTGCCACGCGGCCGGCGTGCTGGGCGCGCCGAAGTTCGGCAGCAAGGAAGACTGGGCGCCGCGCCTGAAGGACTCGATGGATACGGTCTACAACTACGCGCTGCACGGCAAGGGCGCGATGCCGCCGAAGGGCGGGTCGAACGCGTCCGATGCCGACGTGAAGGCGGCCGTCGACTACATGGTCAACGCGGCGAAGTAACGACTCACCCTGCCATCCGTAAAAAACCCCCGCGACGCACACGCATCGCGGGGGTTTCGTTTTTGTGTCGCCGGTTGGCCGCGCCAGCGTGCGCGCGGCGGCGGCGCCGCGTCACTTCTGCAGCAATGCCTTCAGGCTCGCGAGCCGGTCCTTCGGCGACATCGGCGCTTCTTCCGGCGTCGGCGGCGGCGCTTCGTCGAGCCCCATCTCCGGGATGAAGCGCGACGGTTCGCACACGACCGTCTCGCGCGCCCGCTTGCGCTTCTTGCACCAGTTCAGGTGCAGGCTGCGCTGCGCGCGCGTGATCGCGACGTACATCAGCCGGCGCTCCTCCTCGATCCGCTCGTTGTCGATCGGGCCGTCGTCCTCGCTGCCGCCGCGGTGCGGCATGATGCCTTCCTCGACGCCGACCAGGAACACGTGCGGATACTCGAGCCCCTTCGACGCATGGACGGTCGACAGCCGCACGGCGTCCGGGTCCTCGTCCTTGCCCTCGAGCATCGACATCAGCGCGACGGTCTGGATCAGGCCGAGCAGGTTCTTGCCCGTATCGGCGAGGCCGTCCGCGTTGTGGAAACCTTCGGCCTCGCCGTCGACGGCGTCCGTCTCGGGCTTCGTGCCCTTGCGCTTCAGCCATTCGAGGAATTCGAGCACGTTCTGCCACTTCGACTGCGCCTGCCGCTCGTCGAACGCGTCGTACAGGTACGCCTCGTAGTGGATCGCCTCCATCATGTCGTCGAGCACGACGGTCGCGGGTTCCTTGTCCGCGCGCTCGGTCAGGCGCTGGATGAAGTCGCAGAACATCCGCAACGGCTCGACCTGGCGCGCCGACAGCCGCGCCTCGATCCCGCCCATGTAGACGGCCTCGAACAGCGACACCTTCGCCTGCCCCGCGAACGAGCCGAGCGCTTCCAGCGTCGTGTTGCCGATGCCGCGGCGCGGCGTCGTGACCGCACGGATGAACGCGGGATCGTCGTCGGCGTTCGCGATCAGCCGCAGGTACGCGCACAGATCCTTGATCTCGGCCTTGTCGAAGAACGACTGGCCGCCCGACAGCACGTACGGAATCCGCTCGCGCCGCAGCACCTGCTCGAAGATGCGCGCCTGGAAGTTGCCGCGATACAGGATCGCGTAGTCGCGGAACTGCGCGCGCCGCTCGAACTTGTGCGCGGACAGCCGGAACACGACCGATTCAGCCTCGTGTTCCTCGTCGTTGCACGCCGTGACGGTGATCGAATCGCCCATCCCGTGCTCGGACCACAGCTTCTTCTCGAACAGCTTCGGGTTGTTCGCGATCACGTTGTTCGCGGCGGTCAGGATTCGTACCGTCGACCGGTAGTTCTGCTCGAGCTTGATCACGTGCAGCTTCGGAAAATCCTTGCCGAGCTGCGCGAGGTTCTCCAGCGTCGCGCCGCGCCAGCCGTAGATCGCCTGGTCGTCGTCGCCGACCGCCGTAAACGCGGCGCGCGGGCCCGCGAGCTGCTTCAGCAGCTCGTACTGGCACGCATTGGTGTCCTGGTACTCGTCGATCAGCAGGTAGCGCAACTTGTTCTGCCAGCGGTCGCGCACCTGCTCGTTCTTCGCGAACAGCTCGGCCGGCAGGCGGATCAGGTCGTCGAAGTCGACCGCCTGGTACGCGTGCAGCGTCGCCACGTAGTTGCGGTAGACCAGCGCGGCCTGGTGCTCGTCCTCGTTGGCGGCGATCGCCATCGCCTCGTCGGGCATGATCAGGCCGTTCTTCCACAGCGAGATAATGCTCTGGATCTTGCGGATCAGCCCTTTGTCGGTGGTGCCGAGCTGCTCCTGGATCATCCCGAAGCAGTCGTCCGAATCCATGATCGAGAACTGCGGCTTCAGGCCGACGTGCTCGGCCTCCTGGCGCAGGATCTGCACGCCCAGCGAGTGGAACGTGCAGACGGTGAGCTGGTTGACGGGCACCTTGCGGCCTTCCTTGCCCGGCGTGGTGAGCGTCTTGCCTTCCAGCAGCTTCGACACGCGCTCGCGCATTTCGGCGGCCGCCTTGTTCGTGAACGTGACGGCGGCGATATGGCGCGGCTCGAAGCCCTTCGCTTCGATCAGGTGCGCGATCTTCTGCGTGATCACGCGTGTCTTGCCGCTGCCCGCGCCGGCGAGCACGAGACAGGGACCGTCGAGATAGCGCACCGCTTCGTTCTGAGCGGGATTGAGGCCTGCGGACATGATGGCGGATGGTGTTGCTGGTTGACGGCGGACGCCGGGAGGATGCCGTGCGCGGCAGGCTGGCGAAGCAGGCGGACACGCGGGGCAGGACGCGCATGTTAACACGTCGGCGGCGCGTATTTCGGGCACGCCGCCGGACGGGGGCGCGCGGGCTTGCCGGGCGGGCGCCCCCTGTCCGTTCGGCGTGGTCGTGGCTGTCCGCTCGGCCAATCTGGCCCTGTTCGCGCTGCGATCGGACACAATATGCACTCCCCGACGCCACCCGCGCCGCCCTCGCTTCAATGCGTTTCAACCACCGCAGGATCGACCTCATGGGATACCCGTTCGCCACCGCTGCCCTCGGCCCGCTGCTGTTCGCACAAGGGCGCTACGTGCGCCGCGTCACGCCGCGGCTGCCCGAGGCGGCCGGCCCGCGCGACGGCGTGGCCGGCGACGGCCCACCGCTGCGCGTGCTGGTGGTCGGCGATTCGGCCGCCGCGGGCGTCGGGGTCGCGACGCAGCACGATGCGCTCGCCGGGCAACTGGCGAACGCGCTGGCGGCCACGCACCGCGTGCGCTGGAAACTGCTCGCACGCACCGGCCTGACCACGCGGGAGCTGGTCGACTGGCTCGCCGCGGAGCCGGCCGAGCCGTTCGACGTGGCCGTGACGTCGCTCGGCGTCAACGACGTGACGGGAGGCGTGTCGCCCGCTCGCTGGCTCGCGCAGCAGGCCGAGCTGGTGCGGCTGCTCGCCGAGCGTTTCCAGGTCGGGCACGCGATCCTGTCGGCGGTGCCGCCGATGGAGCGCTTCCCGGCGCTGCCGCAGCCGCTCGCGTGGTATCTGGGGCGGCGCGCGAAGCGGCTCAACGCGGCGCTCACCGGCTGGGCCGGCGCGCAACCGCACTGCACGTTCCTGCGGGTCGACCTGCCGCTCGAACGCCATTTGATGGCCGCCGACGGCTTCCATCCCGGCGCAGCCGCGTGCGCGGTGTGGGCCGCGCAGGTCGCGGCCGCCGTGAGGCAGCGGCCGGGCGGATGATGGGGCGCGTTCGGGGGCTGACTGCCGCCACGGCTTGCCGGGGGTTGGGAGCCGGGAGCCGCGAGCCGGGAGCCGGGAGCCGGGAGCCGGGAGCCGCGAGCCGCGAGCCGCGAGCCGCGAGCCGCGAGCCGCAAACCAGCCAACCATACCGCGGCACGGCGCACGACCCCGCGCAAAATGCCAGCCTTCCCCGCGCAAGCGCCGCCTCGCTTCGTGCATTTCGCCCGACGCGTCTGTGCAAGCAGCGGCGCCATGCCAAAATAGCCGGTCGTCCTCGCGCCGCTCCGGCGCGCCATCCTTTAGTTTCCTTCGCAGCCAGGAATTGCCATGTCGTCATTGCTCAGGATTGGTTTGATGGGTTTCGGTTTCGCCGGCGCGACGTTCCACGCGCCGGTGATCGCCACGAGCGGCCGCACCGAAGTCGCCGCGATCGCGACGGGTCAGCCCGATCGCGCGCAGGCCGCGTATCCGGGCGCGCGCGTCGTCCCTGATCTCGACACGCTGCTCGGCCTCGATGACATCGAATGCGTGGTGATCGCCACGCCGAACGACACCCATTTCACGCTCGCGCGTCAGGTGCTCGAAGCCGGCCGCCACGTGGTCGTCGACAAGCCCGTCACGCTCACCGCCGACGAGGCGCTCGCCCTCGCGCGGCTCGCGAACGCGCGCAGCCGGCTGTTCGCGCCGTTCCACAACCGCCGCTGGGACGGCGATTTCCTCACCGTGCGCCGGATCGTCGAATCGGGCGAGTTGGGCCGCCTCACCTACTTCGCGTCGCACTTCGACCGCTTCCGGCCGACGCCGCGCACGCGCTGGCGCGAGGAGCCGGCCCGCGGCGGCGGCCTGCTGCTCGACCTCGGCCCGCACCTGATCGACCAGGCGCTCGCGCTGTTCGGCACGCCGGAAACGGTGAGCGCCACCGTCAAGACGCGCCGCGACAACGGCACGGCGCCCGATTTCGTGCACCTGCTGCTCGGCTATCCGGACAAGGACGTCGCGCTGCACGCGAGCGCGCTGTCGGCGATCGAGCCCGCGCGCTTCACGCTGCACGGCACGCGCGGCAGCTACCAGAAGTTCGGGCTCGACACGCAGGAAGACCAGCTCAAGGCCGGCCTCACCGCGGACGACGTCGAATTCGGCGGCGGCAATCCGCCCGGCCTGCTGCGCGTGCTCGACGGCGACGTCGAGCTCGAGCGGCCGGTGCCGACGCTCGACGGCCAGTACGCGGAGTTCTACCGCGCGCTCGCCGCGTCGATCCGTGATGGCGCGCCGTTTCCCGTCACCGCGCAGGACGCGGTCGACGTGATGACGATCATCGAGCTCGCCGCGCAGAGCGAACACGACGGCCGCCGGGTGCCGTTCGTGCGCCGCACGGTCTGACGACCGCCGGCCGGGTCGGTGCCGACCCGGCCACCCTCCGCGCCACGCCGCCAGGCATCGGCACCGGCGGCGCTTGTGTCTACCGCCACGCCGCCCCGCGGCCACGGCCCCGAACATTCCGTTACAAATGGTGCGGGAACGAAAGTCAGCGGTCGTCCGGTCTGACGCGTTTCTCAAAAAGTCGATTCGACACTTATCCGTCAGGAGAATGTGATGCAACGGTTGATTCGCGCAGCGGCATGCTGCGTCCTGGTTTCCTCGCTCGCGGCCTGTATCGTGCAGCCGCAGCGGCCGGCCCGGCAGGCGCCTCCGCCGTCGCGACCGAACCCGCAGGTCGTCGCGAACGACCGCATGCAGGAGGTCCAGGGCCGGATCGACAACCTGCATCGCCGCATCGACGCCCGTGTGAACGGCGGCTACTACCCGCCGCCCTACGGTGCGCAGCTGCACCACCGTCTCGACGTGATCCGCCAGGAAGCGAACGACATGTCGGCCCAGCACAACGGCGGCCTGTCCGGCGACGAGCAGCGTGTGCTGAATCAGGAACTCGACACGGCCGCGCGCGCGATCGGCGAGTAACGCGCCGACGCCCGCCGGTGCGGAGAAAAGCGGCGGCGCCGGCCGCCGCCGCTTGTCGCGAAGCGACATTCTTTTGCTCAAATTGACAAGGCCCACCCGCTCGCGTACAGTCGCCCGCACGCGTCGGGAGAGCGTGTGACCGGGTCGTTCCGACACCGGTTGCGCCGCCGAAGGGGCACACCCGCAAACTCTCAGGCAAAAGGACCGACCGCGTCGGGGAATCGCGTCCGCGCATTGCGCGGACACCTTACTCTCCCCGCACTCTGGAGAGCGGCAGTAGCCCGCAGCGCATTGGCTGTGCGGGCAAGCTGCCCACCGAAGGGGCGCGCGTTCGCCGGGCTTTGCCCGCAGCGCAATCTCTCAGGTATCGAGGACAGAGGGGCATGTACCGGATCGCTCGAGGCTATCAGCCGCGGCGGTCGGCACATGGCCGTTCTGATCCGCGCGCAAGCGCCTTGCCTGAGGCCTCGATGACTGCACTGAATCACACCCCGCTCAACGCCGCGCACCGCGCGCTCAATGCCCGCATGGTCGACTTCGGCGGCTGGGACATGCCCGTCAACTACGGCTCGCAGATCGAAGAACACGCTGCCGTGCGCACCGACGCCGGCATGTTCGACGTGTCGCACATGTGCGTCGTCGATTTCACCGGCAGCCGCGTGCGCGCGTTCTTCGAGCATGCGATCGCGAACCACGTCGGCAAGCTCAAGACGCCCGGCAAGGCGCTCTACTCGTGCCTGCTCAACCCGCAGGGCGGCGTCATCGACGATCTGATCGTCTACTACTTCACCGAAGAATTCTTCCGCGTGGTCGTCAACGCCGGCACCGCCGAGAAAGACATCGCGTGGTTCAACCAGCTGAACGAGCAAGGCGGCTACGGCCTGACCATCGCGCCGCGCCGCGACTTCGCGATCGTCGCCGTCCAGGGCCCGAACGCCCGCGAAAAGGTCTGGGCGACGGTGCCGTCCGCCCGCGCCGCCACCAGCGAGCTCAAGCCGTTCAACGCCGCGCAGGTCGCCGGCACGCCGTTCGGCGATCTCACCATCGCACGCACCGGCTACACCGGCGAAGACGGCTTCGAAGTGATCGTCCCGGCCGTGCACGTCGAAGTGCTGTGGAATGCGCTGCAGCAACACGGCGTGCGTCCGTGCGGGCTCGGCGCGCGCGACACGCTGCGCCTCGAGGCCGGCATGAACCTGTACGGCCAGGACATGGACGACACCGTCTCCCCGCTCGACGCGGGCCTCGCCTGGACGGTCGACCTCACCGCGCCGCGCGACTTCGTCGGCCGCGCCGCACTCGAAGCCAACGGCACGCGCGCCGCATTCGTCGGCCTGATCCTGCAGAAGGAAAACGGCAAGGCGGGCGGCGTGCTGCGCGCGCACCAGAAGGTCGTCACGCCGCACGGCGAAGGCGAGATCACGAGCGGCACGTTCTCGCCGTCGATGCAGGAATCGATCGCGTTCGCGCGCGTGCCGGCGGCCGTCCAGGTCGGCGACATCGTCCAGGTGCAAATTCGAGACAAGAATCTTCCCGCGCGCGTGGTAAAACTGCCGTTCGTGCGCAACGGCAAGGTCCTCGCTGCGTAACGACCGAGAGGCGGCCGCGGGGCCGCCTTCCGGCAAGCCGGGAGATGGCGCCCGGCGCAACCCTATTCGGCGTGCCATGGCGGCGCGCCAGCAGAACGAACACACCCTTTTATCCAGGAGCATCCGATGAGCAACGTCCCGGCCGATCTGAAATACACCGACGAACATGAGTGGATCCGCACCGAGGCGGACGGCACGCTGACGGTCGGCATCACCGATCACGCACAGAGCACGCTCGGCGACATCGTCTTCCTCGAGCTGCCCGAAGTCGGCAAGTCGGTGAACGCGGGCGACGCCGTCGGCGTCGTCGAATCGGTGAAGGCGGCATCCGACATCTACTCGCCGGTGTCCGGCGAGATCGTCGCCGTCAACGAAGCAGCCACTGACTCGCCGGAAGACGTGAACGGCGACGCATACGGCGTGTGGCTCTTCAAGATCAAGCTCGCGGCCGGCGCATCGACCGACAAGCTGATCGACGCCGACGCCTACAGCAAGCTGATCGACTAATTTCCCTACCCGAACCGCGCGGCGCCGGCCTCGGCGCGCGCGGGACCAGAGTCACGCCATGAAGCTCGAACACCCGGACCGCCTGATGAACCGCACGCCCCTCTCGCTCGCCGCGCTCGAAACGCATGACGCGTTCGCCGAACGCCACATCGGCCCCGACGCCGCCAGCCAGCAGGCCATGCTCGACACGCTCGGCTTCGCGTCGCGCGCCGCCCTGATCGACGCCGTGATCCCGGCCTCGATCCGCCGCGCCGAAACGCTGCCGCTCGGCCCGTTCGCGCAGCCGAAGAGCGAGGCCGAAGCCCTCGCCGCGCTGCGTGCGCTCGCGGACAAGAACCAGGTGTTCCGCTCGTATATCGGCCAGGGTTATCACGACACGCATACGCCGGCCGTGATCCTGCGCAACGTGCTCGAAAACCCGGCGTGGTACACGGCCTACACGCCGTACCAGCCCGAAATTTCCCAGGGCCGCCTCGAGGCGCTCCTGAACTTCCAGCAGATGGTGGCCGACCTCACGGGCCTCGCGATCTCGAACGCCTCGCTGCTGGATGAAGCGACGGCCGCGGCCGAAGCGATGACGCTGCTGCAACGCACCGGCAAGCCGAAGTCGAACGTGTTCTACGTGGCCGACGACGTGCTGCCGCAAACGCTCGAAGTGATCCGCACGCGCGCGCTGCCGATCGGCATCGAGGTCAAGACGGGCCCGGCCGCCGACGCGGCGCAGGCGAACGCGTTCGGCGTGCTGCTGCAGTACCCGGGCGTGAACGGCGACGTGCGCGACTACCGCGCGCTCACCGACGCGATCCACGCGGCCGGCGGCCACGTGGTCGTCGCGGCCGACCTGCTCGCGCTCACCGTGCTGACGCCGCCCGGCGAATGGGGCGCGGACGTCGCGATCGGCAACACGCAGCGCTTCGGCGTGCCGATGGGCTTCGGCGGCCCGCACGCCGCCTACCTGGCCGTGCGTGACGAATTCAAGCGCCAGATGCCGGGCCGCCTCGTCGGCGTGACGGTCGACGCGCAGGGCAAGCCCGCGCTGCGCCTCGCGCTGCAGACGCGCGAACAGCACATCCGCCGCGAGAAGGCCACGTCGAACGTGTGTACCGCGCAGGCGCTGCTCGCGATCATGGCCAGCATGTACGCGGTCTACCACGGCCCGCACGGCCTGAAGACGATCGCGCTGCGCGTGAACCGCATCGCGGCGCTGCTCGCGGCCGGCGTGAAACAGCTCGGCTTCGTGACCGTCAACGACACGTTCTTCGACACGCTGACGATCGACACCGGCGCGCGCACCGCGCAGGTCCACCAATTCGCGAAGGCGAAGCGCATCAACCTGCGCCGCGTGAGCGACACGCAAGTCGGCGTATCGGTCGACGAAACGACGACGCGCGACGACCTCGCCGATCTGCTCGACGTGTTCGCGCAAGCCGCGGGCGGCACCGCGCCGGCCGTCGATGCGCTGGACGCGGGTCTCGCCGGCGTCGCCGCGCTGCCGGCCGGCCTCGAGCGCACGAGCGCATACCTGACGCACCACGTGTTCAACCGTCACCATTCCGAAACCGAAATGCTGCGCTACCTGCGCAGCCTGTCGGACAAGGATCTCGCGCTCGACCGCTCGATGATCCCGCTCGGCTCGTGCACGATGAAGCTCAACGCGACGTCGGAAATGCTGCCCGTCACGTGGCCCGAGTTCGGCGGCATCCATCCGTTCGCGCCGGCCGAGCAGACCGTCGGCTACCGCGAGATGATCGATCAGCTCGAGGAAATGCTCGTCGCGGCCACCGGCTACGCGGCCGTGTCGCTGCAGCCGAACGCGGGCTCGCAGGGCGAGTACGCGGGCCTGTTGATCATCCACGCGTACCACGCATCGCGCGGCGAAGGCCATCGCGACGTGTGCCTGATCCCGGCATCCGCGCACGGCACGAACCCGGCATCCGCGCACATGGCCGGCATGAAGGTCGTGGTCGTCGCCTGCGACGCGCAGGGCAACGTCGACATCGCCGACCTGAAGGCGAAGGCCGAGCAGCATTCGGCGAACCTCGCGGCGATCATGATCACGTATCCGTCGACGCACGGCGTGTTCGAGCAGAACGTCCGCGAGATCTGCGAGATCGTCCATGCGCACGGCGGCCAGGTGTACGTCGACGGCGCGAACATGAACGCGATGGTCGGCCTGACCGCGCCGGGCCAGTTCGGCGGCGACGTGTCGCACCTGAACCTGCACAAGACCTTCTGCATCCCGCACGGCGGCGGCGGCCCGGGCGTCGGCCCGGTCGCGGTCGGCGCGCACCTCGCGAAGTTCCTGCCGAACCAGCGCTCGACCGGCTACGCCCGCGCGGAAGACGGCATCGGCGCGGTATCGGCCGCGCCGTACGGCTCCGCGTCGATCCTGCCGATCTCGTGGATGTACATCGCGATGATGGGTGCGAAGAACCTGACCGCCGCGACCGAAACCGCGATCCTCAACGCGAACTACATCGCGAAGCGCCTCGCGCCGCACTACCCGGTGCTGTATTCGGGCCCGGGCGGGCTGGTCGCGCACGAGTGCATTCTCGACCTGCGTCCGATCAAGGAAACGAGCGGCATCAGCGTCGACGACGTCGCGAAGCGCCTGATGGACTACGGCTTCCACGCGCCGACGATGAGCTTCCCGGTGCCGGGCACGCTGATGGTCGAGCCGACCGAATCGGAATCGCAGGAAGAACTCGACCGCTTCATCGCCGCGATGATCGCGATCCGCGAGGAAATCCGCGCGGTCGAGGAAGGCCGCGCCGATCGCGAGGACAACCCGCTGCGTCACGCGCCGCACACGGCGGCCGTCGTCACCGCGAACGAATGGCCGCACGCGTACTCGCGCGAGCAGGCCGCGTACCCGGTCGCGTCGCTCGGCACGAACAAGTACTGGCCGCCGGTCGGCCGTGCGGACAACGCGTACGGCGACCGCAACCTGTTCTGCTCGTGCGTGCCGATGTCGGACTACGCATAACGCCCGTCTCGCACCGGAGCGTCCGACCGTGAACCCACCGCACGCAGCCACCGGTTGCGTGCGGTTTTTACGTTCGCCGCCCGGCCAACCGTTTCACGCTCGCCCGCCAATCCGGCTAACATCACACGCGATCCAGCCAATGAAGGAGTTCCGCATGGTGCGTCCGATGTTTCCGGGCCATGGTGCAACAGCGAGGCGGCCGCGCACCCGCGCGGGCCGCTACGTGCCGATGCTCGTCGCAGCGCTGTCGCTGGCCGCCGCCGGCCTCGGCGTGTCCGGCAGTGCGCGCGCGGCGATGAATTTCTGCGCGGCTCCGGCGCTGCAGGCGAGCGAGACGACGCAGGCCGAGCCGGGCGTGCAGGCGCTGATCCGCAGCGTCGACGCGCGCATCGGTGAGCAGCCGAAGGCGATGGCGCGCGTGCACACCGAGGGCACGCTGCCGCACGAAGGCATCTATGACCAGAGTGCGGCCGCGCTCAAGGACATGGACCTGATGCGCGATGCGGCGCTCGCGTGGCGCGTGACGAACGCGCCGCGCTACCTGCAGCTCGTCGACCGCTTCCTGTCCGCGTGGGTCTCGACCTACCAGCCGAGCTTCAACCCGATCGACGAGACGCGCTTCGAGAGCCTGATCGTCGCGTACGACATGACCGCGAGCGCGCTGCCGGTGAAAACGCGCAACGCGACGGCCGCGTTCATCGCGAAGCTCGGCGCCGGCTATGTCGCGCAGGTCGACGCGCAGAAGCGCCCGCTCACCGGCACCTGGCGCAACAACTGGCAGAGCCACCGGATCAAGCTGATCGCGCTGTCCGCGTTCACGCTCGGCGACCGCAAGATGATGAACGCCGCGCAGCGGCTGTTCGTCGAGCATCTCGCTGACAACATCGGCCCGGACGGCAAGACCTGGGATTTCGAGGAACGCGATGCGCTGCATTACGCGGTCTACGATCTGCAGCCGCTGGTGACGGCCGCGCTCGCCGCGCGCCGCTTCAACCGCAACTGGCTGCGCGAGCGCGGCGCGAACGGCGCGACGCTCGCGGCCGCGCTCGACTGGCTCGTGCCGTATGCGCTCGGCGAGAAGACGCACGAGGAATTCGTGAATTCGCCGGTGCCGTTCGACGCGAAGCGCCGCGAGGCCGGCTTGCCCGGCTACACGGGGCAGTGGGACCCGAAAAACGCCACCGAACTCTTTCATCTGGCCGCGCGGCTCGACGGGCGTTATGCCCGCGTCGCGCAGCAGCTTTCCCTAACGCCGCCCGCATGGCTCGCCGCGTGCCTGCCATTGCAGGCGCGCTAGCATCATTCTTATCGCAAGGCAGGTATCGAAATGGCAGTCAGCGTGTTTGACCTTTTCAAGATCGGCATCGGTCCGTCCAGTTCGCACACGGTCGGACCGATGCGCGCGGCGCTGATGTTCGTCCAGGGCCTCGAGCGCGACGGGTTGCTCGACGCGACGGCCCACGTGAAGGTCGAGCTGTACGGCTCGCTCGGCGCCACCGGCAAGGGCCACGGCACCGACCGCGGCGTGATGCTCGGCCTGCTCGGCGACGCGCCCGACACCGTCGATCCCGACACGATCGACGCGCGGCTGGAGGACATCCGCAAGACGAAGCAGCTCGCGCTGCTCGGCACGCATCCGGTGCCGTTCGTGCTGAAGGAGAACATCGCGTTCTACCGCCAGGCGCTGCCCGAACATCCGAACGGGATGAAGCTGCGCGCGAGCGACGCGAACGGCGCGGTGCTGGTCGAGCGCACTTATCTGTCGGTCGGCGGCGGCTTCGTCGTGACGGCCGGCGCGCCGAACACCAAGGTGCTGAGCGCGGCCGAGCAGATGACGCATCCGTTCCGCACCGGCGCGGAGCTGCTCGCGCTGACCGCGTCGACCGGCAAGTCGATCGCGCAGCTGATGTGGGAAAACGAACGCGCGTGGCACACCGAGGAGGAAACGCGCGACGGGTTGCTGAAGATCTGGGCCGTGATGCAGTCGTGCGTGTCGCGCGGCTGCGGGATCGGCAACCCGGAAGCCGAAGGCAACCTGCCCGGCCCGTTCCAGGTCAAGCGCCGCGCGCCGCAGCTGTACCGCACGCTGACGGGCAGCCCGGAGCGCGCGCTGCAGGACCCGCTGTCGATGATCGACTGGATCAACCTGTACGCGATCGCCGTCAACGAGGAAAACGCGGCCGGCGGCCGCGTCGTCACCGCGCCGACCAACGGCGCGGCAGGCATCATCCCGGCGGTGCTGCATTACTACACGCGCTTCACGCCCGGCGCGAACGAACAGGGCGTGATCGACTTCCTTCTGACGGCCGCCGCGATCGGCATTCTGTACAAGCTCAACGCGTCGATCTCGGGCGCGGAAGTCGGCTGCCAGGGTGAAGTGGGCGTCGCGTGCTCGATGGCGGCCGGCGCGCTCGCGGCCGTGCTCGGCGGCACGCCGCAGCAGGTCGAGAACGCGGCCGAGATCGGAATGGAACACAACCTCGGCCTGACCTGCGACCCGGTGGGCGGGATGGTGCAGATCCCGTGCATCGAGCGCAACGCGATGGCATCGGTGAAGGCCGTCAACGCGGCGCGCATGGCGCTGCGCGGCGACGGCTCGCACTACGTGTCGCTCGACTCCGTGATCAAGACGATGCGCGAGACCGGCGCCGACATGAAGACCAAGTACAAGGAAACGTCGCGCGGCGGGCTGGCGGTGAATATCGTCGAGTGCTGATGCGGGACCCGGCGGTCATGGAGGACGCGCCGCGTCTCGCATGACCGTCGGGTGCACAATCACCCGTCCGTGCGTTCGGCCTGCTCCTGGTCGCCATGCCCTTCGGCCATGAAATTCGGCCCGAATTGAGCGAACTTCTCGAGCACGTGGGTCAAAGGCCGTCGCACCGGCCGAATACGGATCTCGTCGCCGACGCGCTTGATTTCCAGCTCGATATCGCTGCGTTCATAGGCGAGGTCGGCAGGAATTTGCACGACCTGCGCGCTGCCATTCCAAAATACCCTTGTGGTGCGCATGTCGTTCTCCCACGTCTGGATGTACCGGAGATATACGTAAATCATGCAGTCGATGATGCGCGTCCTGGCGCGCGCATGGTCATCCACCCGGCATCAGTTCGAAAACACACGCGGCCCCGGCAGTCTTTTCCGTTCCGGACTTGGCCCGCCACACCCGGTGAATCAGCCGGCGCAAATATCGCATCACGGCCATTGCCGTCGCGCATGCAGCACGCGGAGAATCTCCACGATGTCCTTGGCCGGCCGGAGGCGATACACAAGCACATAGTTCGGCGCGACCACCAGCTCACGCGTGCCGGCCACCCGCCCTTGCCGATACAACTCGGCATGGGCCGGTAGCGCCGCCGCCCTTTCTTCCAGCAGTTCGTCGAGTTCGAGCGCGGCCAGCGGGTCGTCCTCGGCGAGGTATTCCATGATCGCGGCGCGATCCTCGTACGCCTTCGGATTCCAGTGCAACGCGAGGGTCAAGAAGCATCCCCGCGCTTGCCTACAAGCCGCTCACGCAACGCCGCACGGCGCGACGCGAAGTTGGCGCTGACTTCGGCGTCCGGAATCGATGCACGCGGGTCGTCCAGCGCCTGCTGCACCTGCTCGCGAAACCAGCGATCGTGCGCCGCCGCCTCGTGTGCCGCCTTCAACGCCGCCGCGCGATCGGGCCGAGTCGCCCGGCCGGCCGCGTCCGGGTCGAATGCCGACGCATCCACATCGAACCGGTTGATGCCGATGTCGCGCAGAAAGCCGACCAGCGTTTCAAAACGGCGAAACACCCGCACGTCGCCGCGCTTGGCCGACAGGAAGCGCTCGTGCGCGCCGCAACGGGCCGACAGCGCCCAGCCGTTGCCGCAACCGACCACGCGGACCGCACGGACCGCGCCGGCTTCGACCAGCTCCGTCAGCGTCTTTTGATCAATCGTTTCGGTCGTCATGATTCTCGCCCCCTTTCTCCACTCATTCGCTGAAATTTTACTATTAAGTGATATCCCAATTTATTGTTATTTGGGTGCCCGCTTTCGAATCGAGACAAGCGTCAGCCCGCCATCCATAGCGCTCACTTTCCGCCGTCGTGGAAGCGCGCACAAGCTGGCCGGATGGCCAATCGAAGCACGCACGCGCTCGCCGCCCCCTCAGCGTTCCGACACTTTTCAGCGCCCGGCCAACCGGCGTAAGCTGTACGTCCCGCTACCCAGGGAGACGGCAGCCCATGTCGCATTCCAAGGATCTCGAGCCGCACGCCACCACCGGTGCGCGACTGCTCGTCGATGCGTTGCTCGCCAATCACGTCGAACGTGTGTTCTGCGTGCCGGGCGAGAGCTTCCTCGCCGTGCTCGATGCGCTGGCGGACGACACCGCCCGCATCCAGACGGTCGTCTGCCGCCACGAGGCGGCCGCCGCGAACATGGCCGAAGCGGTCGGCAAGCTGACCGGCCGCCCCGGCATCGCGTTCGTCACGCGCGGACCCGGCGCGACCCATGCGTCGATCGGCGTGCACACCGCGTTCCAGGATTCGACGCCGATGATCCTGTTCGTCGGCCAATGCGCACGCGAACACCTCGACCGCGAAGCCTTCCAGGAAATCGACTACCGCCGGATGTTCGGCCAGATGGCCAAATGGGTCGCGCAGATCGACGACCCGCGCCGCATCCCCGAATACCTGAGCCATGCGTTTCACGTCGCGACGTCCGGCCGGCCCGGCCCGGTCGTGCTCGCGCTGCCGGAGGACGTGCTGTCCGACGCGTGCGCGCCGCAGCCGGTCGTGCCGGCCGCGAAACGCATCGCGGCCGCGCCGTCGCCCGCGCAGATCGACGAGCTGCGCGAGCGGCTCGCGCGCGCGGAACGGCCGTTCGCAATCGTCGGCGGCAGCGGCTGGACGCCGGACGCCTGCGCGAACCTGCGCACCTTCGTCGAACGCTGGCAATTGCCGGTCGCGTGCGCGTTCCGCTTCCAGGACACGATCGACAACGCGCACCCGAACTACGCGGGCGACGTCGGGCTCGGGATCAACCCCGCGCTCGCGAAACGCATCCGCGACGCCGACCTGCTGCTCGTGATCGGGCCCCGCCTCGGCGAAGCGACGACCGGCGGCTACACGCTGCTCGATATCCCGAAAACGCGCCAGACGCTGATCCATGTACATCAGGGCGCTGACGAACTCGGCCGCGTGTACGCGGCCGACCTGCCGATCGTGTCGGGCATGCCCGAGATCGCCGCGCCGCTGGCCGCGCTCGAACCGCCCGAGCGGCCTGCGTGGGCCGGCGCGGCCGCCGACGCGCACCGCGCGTACCGCGAATGGCATGCGCCGCTGCCGATGCCCGGCGACGTGCAGCTCGGCGACGTGATGGTGCAGTTGCGCGAGCGCCTGCCGCACGACGCGATCCTGACCAACGGCGCGGGCAACTACGCGATCTGGCTGCATCGCCACTTCGCGTACCGGCACTTCCGTTCGCAGCTTGCGCCGACGAGCGGCGCGATGGGCTACGGGCTGCCGGCCGCGCTCGCCGCGAAGTCGCTGTATCCGCAGCGCGCGGTTGTCGCGCTCGCGGGCGACGGCTGCTTCATGATGGCCGGCAACGAGCTTGCGACCGCGATGCAATACGGGCTGAACATCGTCGCGATCGTCGTCAACAACGGCCATTTCGGCACGATCCGCATGCATCAGGAGCGCAACTACCCGGGCCGCGTGCACGGCACGGGGCTCACGAATCCCGATTTCGCCGCGTATGCACGTGCGTTCGGCGCGCATGGCGAGACGGTCGAGCGCACTGCCGATTTCGCGCCGGCGCTCGAACGCGCGCTGACCTGCGGATTGCCCGCGGTGATCGAGATCCGCATCCCGCAGGACGCCAGCACGCCGGCCGCGACGCTCGAACAGATCCGCGAGCAGGGCCGCCGCGCGCGCGGCGCATGACGGTGGCCAGGCATATCGCGCCGCCCGTCGCCGCGCTGTCGCACGACGACGCGCTGGCGTACCCCGGCACGCTGCTCGCGCCCGACGGCACGCTCGTCGCGCCGTACGACCTCGAGCATGGCGAGCGGGCCGAAGGCCATGCGGCGGCCGCGCCCGCGCTCGGCATGCTGCATGCCGCGCACCGGCCGTTCCGGCTCGATTACAGTGAGGCGCGGCACGTACACGTGATCAACGGGATGGGGGTCACGCTCGGCGATTCGGTGATCGGACTGACGGCCCTCGCCGCGCTGCGAGCGGCCCATGCGGACGTACGCTTCACGCTGTACCGGCCGGCGCGCGCGCCGCGCTATGTCGACGCGCTGTATGCGCTCGCGACCGACGTGGTCGCGCCGTCGCGCGCGCTGCCGTGCCCCGCCGACGCGCTACCCGCCGATGCGCACTGCATCGACGTCGGCAATCACCTGTACTGGCCGGCGTTCGCGCGGCTGCCGATGATCGATTTCTTCCTCGACGCGCTCGGCGTCGATCCGGCCGCCGTGCCGGCCGCCGCGAAGCGCAATCGCTGGCTCGCGCGGCTGCCGCTGCCCGCACTGCCGGCTGAATGGCAGCGGCCGTACGTGCTGTTCTGCCCGAATGCGAGCACCGCGGTGCGCAGCGTGCCGCCCGCGTTGTGCGTCGCGTTCGTGGAACGGCTCGCGCAGCGTTACGGGCTGCCGGTCGTCGGCTTCGGTCCGCTCGCGCATCCGGCTTACGTGGACGTGAGCCGCGACGCGACCGACACCGCACGCTTCATCGCGTGGATCAAGGGCGCGAGCGTGCTGTTCGCACCGGACACGGCGGCCCTGCATCTCGCCGACGGTTTCGACGTGCCGACGCTCGCGTGCTTCACGACGATCGGGCCGGCGCTGCGCGTGCGCGACTATCCGCATTGCGTGCCGGTCGCGCTCGACGTGCCGGCCGAATTGCACGGGCTGCATCGCAGCGAGCGACCGGATGATCTGGCGGCGGTCGAAGCCGCTTACCGCGCCATCGACTGGGACGCGCTGGCGTGGCCCGCACCGCGCGACGTGACTGCACCGGCAATCTGAGCGAAGCCAGCGCCGCAGCGAGCGGAACGATCAAGCCGGCAGCGGCACGCGCACAGCGCCAGCCCCGGCGCGATCGTCGCGTCGGCTTACCTCGGCAAGCTACCGCCAGCCCCTGAGCAATGCCGCCGCAGCGGCGAGCGGAACGACCGAACCGGCAGCCGTACACGCACGGCATGAGCACCGAGCGGAGGCCGCTTCGACGCCCCGACTGACCCCGCCGAGCTCGCCTAGCCACCTGGGCGAAACCGGCGCGACGGCGAGCGGAAGGGTCGAACCGTCAGCCGCGCGCCCCCCGGCGCCGGCACCACCGCAAACGCCGCTCCACCCGCCCGGCTTACCCCGCCAAGCCCCTCACGCGCGATCGCGCAGCGTCTCCGACGGCCGCTTGCCGAACAGACGCCGGTAATCCGTCGCGAACTGGCTCAGATGCCAGAAGCCCCACGCCTCCGCGACGTCCTGCACCGAACCGGCCGCACGCCCGCACAGGTCGCGCCGCGCGCCGTTCAGCCGCAGCGTGCGCAGGTAGGTCGCGGGCGCCATCCCGAGCACGTCCTGGAAACAGTACTGCAGCGTGCGCCGACTCACGTGCAACTGCTCGCACAGCTCGGGCACGCCGACCGGGCGCGTGCGGTGCGCGAGCACGTAGTCGCGCGCCTGGTCGACGATCCAGCGGCGCGTCGACGGCGCGGCGCCGCTGCCGTCGTCGGCCGGTTGCGCGCACGCATCGAACAGCGCGGCCAGCACTTCGGCCTGCAGGTCGTCGCGCTGCGCATCGGGCAACGGGCCGGCCATCGCCACCGCACCGTCGAGCCGGCGCCCGAGCAGCGCGCACAGGCGCGCGAGCCGCGCGTCGCCGACCTGCATCACGCGCTGGGTGAACAGCCGCTCGTCGAGCGCGCGCCGTTCGACTTCCTCCGCATAGCGGCGCAGCACGTCGCCGCGCACGACGACGCCGTAGATCGAGAACTGCGCGGGCGTCACGAGTTCGAACTCGACGTTGCCGGGCCGGAACGCGAGCGCGCCGGGGCCGATGCGGCACGCATCGACACGCGCAGAACCGTCGCACACGAGCGGGATGCCGAACCAGTACGCATCGCCGCGCACCTCGCACGCCTGGCGCAGCAGGTGGCTGGTCGATTCGCGAAACAGCTTCATCGTGTCGAGCGGCAGCTCGGTCAGCGTGCCGACGAAGCGGCCGGCCGCGAGCTGGTCGTAGGTCTGCCGCCAGCCGATCAGGTTGCGCGCCTGCTCGTCCGCATCGTGCGCGACGCTGACGACGGCCTGCCCGGCGAACGCGTCGTCGCCCTGCGCGCTGCGCCGCGTGTCTTCGGCGGTCGGCTCCGCCGTACACGCCACATGTTGATTCATCGTGTCCTCCCTCACCTGCGCGGAACCGTGCGTATCCATCACGCAAGTCCCGTGCCGAACCTCATGGCCCGGCGAGCAGCCCGCCATTGCACGCTGTCCGGCCGATGCGCGCCATGCGGGCGCACCCGAAGGCGGCATGCCGCGCACGCCGCCGGTGCGATCCGCGCGGCGACCGCGCATGCGCGCCGCCGCCCGGGCGCAGTCACCGGCTACCGCCTACCGGGCCGGCTTCAGCCGCACGACCCGCGTCCCGCAATTGCCGTATGCCTGCACGATCGTCAGCTCGACGATCGCGCTGCCCACCGCCCACGGCGCCGCGTCCGCTTCCGGCAGATCGGTGCGCAGCGTGGCGCGACCGTTGATCCGGTAGCGCAGGCCGCGCACGAAATCGACGAACAGCAATCCGACCCCGCTGCCGTCGCAGGCGGCCGCGTCGATCCGGCCGCCGTCGCCGTCATGCGCGGCGGGCAGCGCGAACCGCAGCGTCTTCGTATCGATCACGCGCACCACCGGCAGCAGATCGCCGTTCGCGTCGCGCCGGCTCTGCACGATGTCGCAGGTCATCGAGGCACCGCCGCCGCATGCCGCGCCGACGAACATGAACGGTTGCGATTCGACGAACTGCCGTACGCCGAGGCTCAGCCGCGTCGTCACGGCATCGCTCATCCGCTCGGCTTCGTCGGCGACGCCGAAGCGGTGTTGCGCGTCGAGTTCGCCCGGATGGAAGACCGGGTGGCGGGGAAATGATCGGGGCAGTTCTGCCATGCTGGTTGTCGTCGTCGCACGCATCGGCGCACCGTGCCGCCGCGCATGCGCGACGGCCGGCAGCGTTGCCGGCGCCGGCCGCCCAACGAAGCGCAACCGGCGCCGACTGTCGAAATAAGGAAATCGAACCGCGCGACGTGCCGGCCCCAACCGGCCCCGACACGTCGCGCCGGCTTCGGCAATCAGAAGAACCCGAGCGCCTCGGCCTGGTAGCTGACCAGCAGGCACTTCGTCTGCTGATAGTTCGACAGCGCCATCTTGTGCGTCTCGCGGCCGATCCCCGACTGCTTGTAGCCGCCGAACGCCGCATGCGCGGGGTACAGGTGGTAGCAGTTGGTCCACACGCGGCCGGCCTCGACCTCGCGGCCCATCCGGTACGCACGCGTGCCGTTGCGGGTCCACACGCCGGCGCCGAGCCCGTAGAACGTGTCGTTCGCGAGTTCGATCGCTTCCTGCTCGTCCTTGAACGTCATCACCGACGCGACCGGCCCGAAGATTTCCTCCTGGAACACGCGCATCTTGTTGTTGCCGAGCAGCATCGTCGGCTTCACGTAGTAGCCCGTGCCGAGATCGGCGGCCGGCGCCGCGCGCTCGCCGCCCGTCAGGCATTGCGCGCCTTCGCCGCGGCCGATGTCGATGTACGACAGGATCTTGTCGAGCTGCTGCTGCGACGCCTGCGCGCCGATCATCGTCTGCAGGTCGAGCGGGTGGCCGGACTTGATGCGCTCGACGCGCGCGACGGCCTTCTCGATGAAGCGTTCGTAGATCGATTCCTGGATCAGGATGCGCGACGGGCACGTGCACACTTCGCCCTGGTTCAGCGCGAACATCGCGAGCCCTTCGAGCGCCTTGTCGAGGAACGCGTCGTCCTGGTCGAGCACGTCGGCGAAGAAGATGTTCGGGCTCTTGCCGCCCAGTTCGACCGTCGACGGGATCAAGCTGTCGGCCGCCGCACGCAGGATGTGCTTGCCGACCGGCGTCGAGCCCGTGAACGCGATCTTCGCGATCCGCTTGCTGGTCGCGAGCGCTTCGCCCGCTTCCTTGCCGAAGCCGTTCACGATGTTGATCGTGCCGGCCGGGAACAGGTCGCCGATCAGCTCCATCAGCACGAGCACCGACGCGGGCGTCTGCTCGGCCGGCTTCATCACCACGCAGCAGCCGGCCGCGAGCGCCGGCGCGAGCTTCCACGCGGCCATCAGCAGCGGAAAGTTCCACGGGATGATCTGGCCGACCACACCGAGCGGCTCGTGGAAGTGATACGCGACGGTGTTGTCGTCGATTTCGGAGATGCCGCCTTCCTGTGCACGGATGCAGCCCGCGAAGTAGCGGAAGTGGTCGATCGCGAGCGGCAGGTCGGCCGCCATCGTCTCGCGCAGCGGCTTGCCGTTGTCGATCGTCTCGGCCACGGCCAGCAGCTTCAGGTTCTTTTCCATCCGGTCGGCGGCGGCGAGCAGCAGGTTCGCACGCTCGGCCACGGACGTCTTGCCCCACTGGCGGCGCACGGCATGCGCGGCGTCGAGCGCCAGTTCGATGTCGTCGGCGCCGGAGCGCGGGATGCGGCAGAACGGCTGGCCGTTGATCGGCGACACGTTCTCGAAATACTCGCCCTTCACCGGCGGAACCCACTTGCCGCCGATGTAGTTGTCGTATTGCTGACGGTACGGGTATTCGACGTCGAGGCCCAGTTGTTTCAGGTCAAACGGGTTCATACATGTCTCCTGTTCATCGTGCTTGTGTGAGTACAGCGCCGGTTGGAATGCGCTGGTCCCGTTTACGCAACATGCGTGCCAAACAGGACGAGAGGGAACGAGAGCACGTCGAGCGCGGCCCGCGCACGCTCGCACCGTGCGGTGTTCACGCACGCAACACGGCGGGTGTACCGATTCTGAACACCGCGATTGCGCAGCGACGGGGCCGGTGTTCGGAATTTCCACAGTGCGCGGCGGTGTGCAGCCCGCGGACGCGCGCCGCGCCGCGTGGCATGTCGCTTGCGTGCGGATCACCGATCCACACGCCACGGCGCACGCGCCGACCGACACCATGAACGATCGCGGCCCCCTGACCGACGACGCCATCGCCTTCATCCGCGAGCAGGCTTTCCTGATCGTCGCGACCGCCGACGCGGCCGGCAACGCCGACTGTTCGTACCGCGGCCGTCAGCCGCGCGCCGACGGCTCGTTCACGCCGCTCGTCGATATCCCGGACCGCCGCACGCTGGTGCTGCCCGACTTCGCGGGCAACCACCTGCTCAACACGATCGGCAACCTGCTCGTGAATCCGGCCATCGCGCTGCTGTTCGTCGATTTCGTGCGGCAGACGACCTGGCTCGTGCAGGGTCGCGCGACGCTCGACGAGGATGCGCAAGGGCGCGCGCATCTGTGGCCGGACGCGCTGCGCTATCTGGTGATCGAGGTGGAACGCGCAGAGGCGCGCGCGGATGCGGGGTTGCCGCCGCTCGTGCTGGCGTGACGCGCGGCGGATGAGGCTTTAACGAGCGGACGAGGTGGGCACGGCCGCTGCATTGACCAAAAGACCGAAGCACCCGGGGAACCGGGAACCAAGAACCGAAACATCGAAGCACCGGGCACCGGGCACCGGGCACCGGGCACCGGGCACCGGGCACCGGGCACCGGGCACCGGGCACCGGGCACCGAGCACCGAGCACCGAGCACCGAGCACCGAGCACCGAAACATCGAAACACCCGCGCGCCACGGTGCAACGCTCAACGCCCTTGCGTCTCCACACACGCCGGCTCACCTCGACTGCGCGCCGCCGACGCATCGGCCTGCGCGTGGCCATCCGCCTCGTCGCCCGTTTCGTCGGCCGCCGGCCGCCCGCCGAGAAACCCGAACACCACCACCGCGCACAGCACCGTGACGACGGCCAGCCCGATCAGCAGCCGGTCGAACGCATGCGTGTAGCTCGCGATCAGCGCCGCACGTCCGACGCCCGGCAACGCGGCAGCCGCACCCGCGAGATCGCCGGTCGCGAGCCGCGCGGCCGCACGCAGCGTTGCGTCGGGCGTGGCCGCGGCACCGGCCGCGTGCGCGAGCCCCGCCTGCGCGAGCGCGGCCAGCACCGCACCGACGATCGCCAGCGCAATCCCCTCGCCGGCGACGCGCGTCGTACTGAAAATGCCCGTCGCCATCCCCGCGCGCTCCTTCGGCACGACGCTCACCGACAGCCCGTCCATCAGCCCCCACGGCATGCCGGCACCGACGCCGATCGCGAGCATCGGCGCGATCGCCGCCGGCCCCGCGCCGCCGCGCAGCGCGATGCCGAGCCACACGAGCCCGGCCGCCGCGACGAGCAGCCCGAGCCCGGAAATCACGCCGGCCGACAGCCAGCGCGTGAGCGTCGCCGCGACGAGCGGCACGACCAGCATCGGCGCGGAGATCGCGAGCATCAGCCAGCCGGCGTCGATCTCGCTGAAGCCGTCGATGCCGATGAAGCGCAGCGGCAGCACGACGAGCAGCACGATGTAGCAGCAACAGGTCGACACCGGCAGCACCTGCACGCCGACGAAGCGCGCGATGCGGAACAGCGACAGGTCGAGCATCGGCCGCGCGACGCGTGTCTCGATCGTCACGAATGCGCACGCGCCGAGCGCCGCGCCGGCCAGCAGCGCGATCACGAGCGGGCTCGACCAGCCGCGCGCGGGCGCCTCGATCACGCCGAACGTGAACAGCGACAGCGCGGCCGTGAACGCCGCCGTGCCGGGCCAGTCGAGCCCGGTCGCGTGCGGGTCGCGCGACTCGTGCATGCGCGGCAGCCCGAACGCGAGCGACAGCACGCCGGCCACCGCGCTCGTCACGAAGATCGCGCGCCAGCCGTAATGCCCGATCAGCCCGCCGGCGATCACGGGCCCGAACGCGAGCCCGATGCCGAACGTCGTGCCGAGCAGGCTGAATGCACGCGTGCGCGCCGCGCCGTCGAATTCCTGCGCGAGCGCGGCCGTGCCGCCGGCCAGCGCCGCGGCCGCCGCGAGCCCTTGCGCGGCGCGCAGCAGATCGACGGCGAGCATCGACGGCGCGAACGCGAGCGCGATCGACATCAGCGTGAAGCCGCCGACGCCGATCGCGAACAGGCGCTTGCGGCCGAACTGGTCGGCCAGCGCACCCGACGCCATCAGGAAGCTGCCGAACGCGAGCATGAACGCGTTGGTGATCCAGTTCATCGCGACCGGGCTGCCGTGCAGGTCGCGGCCGATCGCCGGCGTCGCGACCGCGCCGCCCGAAAACGACAGCGGCAGCGCGACGGCGGCCATGCAGACGGCGGCCAGCACCCATGCGCGCCGGCGCGCCGCGTGGGCCACGTGGGCCGGGGCGGCTGAAACAGGGTGATCCATCATCGCTCCTCGAAAAAGCCGGCGCGGATGCGCCATCAGAGCGACAGAAGATAAATCCGATTCAATCCGCGAAAAACCACGCGAAGCTCCGCATATAACGGATTAAAATTCCGCAATACACCTGCCTGCGTGCGTCACCGCGCGTCCTTCGATTCGATGGAAAGATGGAAAACCTCACCGGCATCGTCGCGTTCGTCCGCACCGCCGAAGCGCTGAGCTTCGTCGCGGCCGGCCGCGCGCTCGGCATCTCGGCGTCGGCGGTCGGCAAGACGATCGCGAAACTGGAACAGTCGCTCGGCGTGCGGCTGTTCAACCGCACGACGCGGCGCGTGACGCTCACCGACGAGGGGCGGCATTTCTACGAGCGCTGCCAGCGCATCCTCGAGGATTTCCGCGACGCGGAGGCGACCGTGACGGCGTCCGCGCAGCGCCCGCGCGGCAAGCTGCGCGTGAGCCTGCCGGTGATCGGCTACCGCTTCCTGCTGCCGGTGCTGCCCGAATTCCGGCAGCGCTATCCGGACGTCGAGCTCGATCTCGATTTCAACGACCGGATGGTCGACGTCGTCGAAGGCGGCTTCGACGCGGTGATCCGCAGCGGCCCGCTGTCCGATTCGAGCCTGATGTCGCGGCGGCTCGGCCCGTTCGCGTTCGTGCTGTGCGCGACGCCCGCCTATCTCGCGCAGGCCGGCACGCCGCGCACGCCGCGCGAGCTCGAAGCGCACGACTGCGTACGCTACTGCTTCCCGACCACCGGCAAGCTGCAGGACTGGGCGCTCGCGGCCGACGACGGCACGCCGCTCACGCTGCGCACCGCGATGACCTGCAACAACATGGAAGCGCTGCGCGGCGCCGTGCTCGCGGGGCTCGGCATCGGCTACATGCCCGACTTCCTCGCGCGCGACGCGCTCGAATACGGCACGCTCGTCACCGTGCTCGACGACTACCGGATCGCGCCGGGGCAGTTCTCGATCGTGTGGCCGTCGAGCCGGCAGTTGTCGCCGAAGCTGCGCGTGTTCGTCGATTTCCTATGCGAGCGGCTGTTCAAATAGCAACAAGCTGGAGAGGTATTCCGAAAAGCATGGCGTCCCGGACGTTTGGTACAAGAACGCTCAGACCGTCGAAGCTGCTTCCCTCGACGTTTGATCAGCTGTTCGCCCCAAATCAGACTCACGCCTATTCGACTCGCAGGTCCGATACCTTCGATGCTTGGCTTTAGGGAAACGGATAGAGAGGCGCCGCTGATCGCGGATGCACGACACCGACATGCAAATCAGATATCCCGAAGCTCGCGCGCCTCATCTTCTTTACGCAGCATCCGCGAGTGCTTCTGCGATACCGACAACATGCCTGCCACAACAACAGCGATTGCAAAAGTCACAACCATTCGCGTCGGCATTGTTCCCAAATTGCCTGTCGGCAGTACGGCGTCCCAGAATTGAGCCGTGGGAATCTTTGCGGCTAGCGTCGCAAGCCCAGGCACGATAGGAGAAGCGCTGGTCGTTTGAATCATTGATGCGGAAGAAATCGGAATGAGTAGCCCAACAAGAGCCGCAAATCCGGCAGTCTTCCAAATCAGCAACTTCCTCACACGTTCCGGGCGTTTCATCTGCGCAGTCCAAGTTGTTGTTCTCGGACGCTATATCGACACTATTTATCTGATCTTTAACGCTTGTTCACCGCAGAAGCTTCCAGCGTCATTTTTCCGACCAGTAGCCACCTCGTCACGCCGCGCCGATCCGCTCCGCTTCCGCCGCCGGCAGCAGCGCGTCGCTGTCGTCCTTCAGCCCGACGCCCGTCAACTGGAGCCTGCGCGCATGCGTCATCAGGTAATGCAGCTTGTGCGCGGCGGCGGCGTGCGGCAGCCCTTCGGGCCGCACGTTCGAGATGCAGTTGCGCAGCGCGTCGTGACAGCCGACCTTCGGCGCCCACGTCAGGTACACGCCGAGGCTGTCCGGCGAACTGAGGCCGGGCCGTTCGCCGATCAGCATCGCGACCACCTTCGCGCGCAGCAGCTCGCCGATCTCGTCGCCGAGCGCGACGCGCGCCTGCGTCGCGACCACCACCGGGCCGATCCGCCAGCCGTCCGCGTCGAGCCGCGGCCGCACGGCCTGCAACAGCGGCAGCGCCTGCTTCGCGGCCGCGAACGCCGACAGCCCGTCGCCGACCACGAACACGACATCGGGCGCGTCGTCGAGCGCCGCCCCGTAGCCGGCCAGCAGGCCGCGGCTGTCGTCCGACAGCTTGCGGCCGAGATCGGGCCGGCGCAGGTAGTGGTCGCGGTCGGGCGCGGCGCTCTGCACCCGCAGCGTCGGCAGCAGGCCGGCCGCCTCGATCTCGCGCCGCAGCGCATCCGCGTCGAGCGGCTGGTGCACCGCGTCGCGCGCCTGCGCATGCGACAGGTTGAAGGCCAGGAGCGGCGCGGTCGGCAGGCTGTTGCCCGCGCGGCCGAGCGCGATCCGCGCGTTCGTGAACGACTTCAGCTGCGCCCAAGGGTTCTTTTCGACGGCGTCGCTCATGCGGAAATCCCCATCCAGTCGTTCGCGCCCGCGAGCAGCGGCACGCGTGCCGTCGCCGCGCGCAGCGCGCCGTGCGCATCGGCGATTTCCATCGTCTCCAGCCATTCCTCGAACTCGGGCGCGCGGCGCAGGCCGAGCACCTCGCGCACGTAGAGCTGGTCGTGGAACGACGTGCTCTGGTAGTTCAGCATCACGTCGTCGGCGCCCGGAATTCCCATGATGAAGTTGATGCCGGCCGCCCCCAGCAGCGTCAGCAGCGTGTCCATGTCGTCCTGGTCGGCTTCCGCGTGGTTCGTGTAGCAGATGTCGCAGCCCATCGGCACGCCGAGCAGCTTGCCGCAGAAGTGATCCTCGAGCCCGGCGCGGATGATCTGCTTGCCGTCGTACAGGTATTCGGGCCCGATGAAGCCGACCACCGTGTTCACGAGGAACGGTTCGAACTTGCGCGCGACCGCATACGCGCGCACTTCGCAGGTCTGCTGGTCGACGCCGAAATGCGCGTTCGCCGACAGCGCGCTGCCCTGCCCCGTCTCGAAATACATCAGGTTGTTGCCGACCGTGCCGCGCTTCAGCGCCAGCGCGGCCTCGCGCGCCTCGCCGAGCAGCGCGAGCGAGATCCCGAAGCTGGCATTGGCCTTCTCGGTGCCCGCGATCGACTGGAACACGAGATCGACCGGCGCGCCCTTCTCGATCGCCGCGATCGTGTTGGTCACGTGGGTGAGCACGCACGACTGGGTCGGCACGCCGTAGCGTTCGCGAAAGCCGTCGATCATCGCGAGCAGCTTCACGATCGCCGCGAGGCTGTCGGTGGCCGGATTGATGCCGATCATCGCGTCGCCGCAGCCGTACATCAGCCCGTCGAGCATCGACGCGGCGATGCCCTTCACGTCGTCGGTCGGATGGTTCGGCTGCAGCCGCACCGACATCCGGCCGGCCAGCCCGACCGTGTTGCGAAAGCGCGTGACGACGCGGCGCTTTCTCGCGGCCGCGATCAGGTCCTGGTTGCGCATCAGCTTCGACACGGCCGCGACCATCTCGGGCGTGAGACCGGGCGCGATCCGTTCGAGCGCCGCGCCGTCGGCCGCGGGCGACAGCAGCCAGTTGCGGAAATCGCCGACGGTGAGGTGCGAGATCTCCGCGAACGCCTGCGCGTCATGATCGTCGATGATGAGGCGCGTGACCTCGTCGTCTTCATACGGGATCACCGCTTCGCTCAGGAACGCCTTCAGCGGCACGCCCGCGAGCGCGATCTTCGCGGCGACGCGCTCCTCCTCGCTCGCCGCCGCGACGCCGGCGAGCTGGTCGCCGGAACGCAGCGGGCTCGCCTTGGCGAGCAGCGTCTTCAGGTCCGCGAAGCGGTACGTGCGCGGACCGATCGTCTCCGTATAGGACATCGTTCGAATCTCCTTGCCAAAAGCCGACGGCGCGCCCGTTCGACGGGGCGCGCCGGTTGCCGTCAGGAACGGCCTTTCACGTTCACCGTCGTCACGGCGCTCACTCCTCCAGCAGCGCGTCGCCGGGCGCGCTCGCACGCTGGGAGCGGGTCGCGAGGAAGTACGCGTAACCGACCGCGAGGAAGCCGACGAACACCAGCGCGACCAGCCCGTTGAAATACACCATCGTACCGAGGCAGACGAGCGCCGCCAGGATCGCGAATGCCGGGAAGATCGGGTACAGCGGCGCGCGGAACGGCCGCTCCAGGTTCGGCTGCGAGCGGCGCAGCTTGAACAGCGCCGCCATGCTCACGATATACATCACAATTGCGCCGAACACCGACATCGTCACGATATTCGCGGTGAGCGTCTGGCCGCCGAACTGGATCAGCTCGTCGCTGTAGATCGCGGCAATCCCGACCACGCCGCCCGCGAGGATCGCGCGATGCGGCGTCTTGAAGCGCGGATGCACCTTCCCGAGCCACTCCGGCAGGTAGCCTTCGCGGGCCAGCGCGAAGATCTGGCGCGAATAGCCGAGGATGATCCCGTGGAACGACGCGACGAGGCCGAACAGCCCGAGCCACACGAGCATGTGCATCCAGCCGCTGTTCGCGCCGACGATGTACTTCATCGCCTGCGGCAGCGGGTCGTTGATGTTCGCGAGCTTGGTCCAGTCGCCCGCGCCGCCGGCGAACACCATCACGCCGATCGCGAGCGCCACGAGGGTCAGGATGCCGGCCACGTACGCGATCGGAATCGAGCGCTTCGGATTCTTCGCTTCCTCGGCGGCCATCGCGACGCCTTCGATCGCGAGGAAGAACCAGATCGCGAACGGAATCGCCGCGAACATCCCGTGGAATGCGCCCACGCTGAAGTGATCGGCGCCCGACCAGCCGCCCTTCGTGAAATTGCTCCACGCGAAACCCGGCGACACGACGCCCATGAACACCAGCAGCTCGAAGATCGCGAGCAGCGTGACGACGAGCTCGAAGGTCGCCGCGATCTGCACGCCGACGATGTTCAGCGCCATGAACACGAGATACGCGCCCATCGCCGCGTGTTTCGGTTCGAGCCCCGGAAACTGCACATGCAGGTACGCGCCGATCGCGAGCGCGATCGCGGGCGGCGCGAACACGAACTCGACCAGCGTCGCGGCGCCGGCCAGATAGCCGCCGGTCGGGCCGAATGCGCGGCGCGCATAGGCGAACGGGCCGCCCGCGTGCGGGATCGACGTCGTCAGCTCGGTGAAACTGAAGATGAAGGTGGTGTACATCGCCGCGACGAACAGCGCGGTGATCACGAAACCCAGCGTGCCCGCGCTCGCCCAGCCGTAGCTCCAGCCGAAGTATTCGCCGGAAATCACGAGGCCGACCGCGATGCCCCACAGTTGCCAGGTCCCTAGCGTCTGCTGCAGCGCGGGCTGGCCGGAGGACTTGGCGCCGGCGGCGGGCCGGCCATTCGACTCTGCTTTCATCGGACTCTCCTCAAAGGCGCCGGGCCTGCGGGCCCGCGCGACTGAGAATCGATGCTAGAGAGTCATTAAACGACGTGTTATCGAAATTCGGCAAAGATCGCGGCTGACATTTCGCTTGCGGAAACGCTTTCGGAAACGCTTGCGGTACCGCTCGCGGCAACGCCCGCCGCGCCCGTTGCCACGCCGGTCCGGCCCGCGCGATGCGGGCCGGATCGGCCGTGCCGACGGGCCTTACTGGCCGCCGCCGCGCTGGTTGAACCAGCGGTCGAGCAGCTTGCCGGCCGCTTCCCGGCCGCCGAGGCCGAACGACAGCGCAACGGCCACCGCGATCGCGCCGAGCACGAGGCCGAACGCGAGCTGCACGATTTCGTTCGCGATGCCCATCGCGCGCAGCCCCATCGCGAACACGAGGCCGAGGATCGCGAACTGGGCGATCCGCGCGAACAGCACGCTGTGCTCGCGGTCGGCCTGCTCGATCACGCGGCGCGCGAGGCCCGCGAGCCACACGCCGATCACGAGGATCACGCCGCCCATCAGCACGTGGCCGCCGAATTCGATGAACAGCGTGACGACGTCGCGCACCTGCGTGAAGCCGAGCCGGTTCGCGGCTTCGACCGACGCGAATAGCATCGCGAAGAACACGATCAGTCGCGCGACCAGCACCGACGGCTGCAGGATGCCCGAGAACACGCGCTCGACGCCGAGCACGGCCGGCAGCCCGTCGACGCCGGCGGCTTCCAGCAGCTTCTGCGCGAGCGACGCGACGAAGCGCGCGAAGTAGAACGTGACCAGCACGATCACGATCGCCGCGACGATGTCGGGCACCGCGCCGAGGAACTGGTTCAGCATGTTGGTCGCGGGAATCGAGATCGCGTCGATCTTCAGCGCGTCGAGCGCGGAGATCAGCGTCGGCACGAACACGAACACGTAGACGATGGTGCCGACCAGGCTCGACACGCGCACGGGCGTCGGGCTGTCGATCCCTTGCGTGAGGCGGTCGGCGCCGGCGGCGACCAGCAGGTTCGTCACCAGGCCGCGCAGCACGCGCGCGACGACCCAGCCGACGAAGCCGATCACCGCGGCCGCGAAGATGTTCGGCACGATCGCGAGCAGCTTGTCGACCATCCCCTGCACCGGCGACAGCAGGCCCGACAGCGCGAACGAGCCGAGGATCGCCGGCAGGAACATCAGGATCACGAGCCAGAACAGCACGTCGCCGAGATAGCCGCTCATCGGCTGCATGCCGGCGCTTTCGGACAACGTGGCGTCGACCTTGCTCGCCTTCAGCGCGCGGTTCGCGAGGCTGCGCAGCAGCGACGCGATCAGCCACGCGATCAGCGTCAGCGCCGCGCCGCCGATCAGGTTCGGCAGGTAGTTGACGATGTGCGTGACGAGCAGCGAGAACGGATTGGAGACCGCGTACAGGTTGAGCACGTTGAAGATGCCCACCGCGGTGACGAGCAGCACGAGCCAGAACAGGCCGCTGGCGATGATGCGTTCGACGCAGGCGCCCTGGCCGGTGCTGTCGGTGATCCGCTGATCGACCTTCAGCGCGTTGAGCAGCCGGAGCGCACCGGCCCGCACCGCGACGGCGATCAGCCAGCCGATCACCAGGATGCCGATCGCGCCGGCGATCTTGGGCAGGTATCCGCCTAGCGTGGCCTGCAGCGACGTGATGAAGCTGGAAGCATCCATTTCTTCTTCTCCCGAAAACGTGGTGTGGCGATTGAACATCGACGAACGACCTGCGTAATTCGAAAAGCGTGCTGCTCCGTCCGGGCAACTTACCCGAGAAAAATGACGCGTTCACCCGATTTCACCGTCTTTAACTTTAGTCATAGATCCCGGAGGGGCAAGACCCCATTTCGTTGAACTCAAAAAGGGCCGCATCGACGGGTGTCCGGCATTTCCGCAAGATTTGTCCATTCTGCCCGTGCTACCGTGGCGTCGGTTCCAGCCCGGACACGCCGATGACTCCAGCCGAAACGAAAACCGACCCGCCCGCGTGGGTGCGCTACGCGGCAAGCGTGGCGCGGGTCCACGCGTACATCAGCGCGCATCTCGACGGCCCGCTCGACCTGAACCGGCTCGCCGAAGTCGCGTGCCTGTCGCCGTATCACTGGCAGCGCGTCTACCGCGCGCTGTACGGCGAGTCGATCGTGCTGACCGTGCGGCGGATGCGGATCGTGCGGGCGTCCGAGGATCTGGTCTGCACCGCGCGGCCGCTCGATGAAATCGCGCGGCGCGCGGGCTACGGGTCGACGCACGCATTCGCGCGGGCGTTTCGCGACGCGTACGGCGTGCTGCCCGCGCAGCACCGGCGCACCGGCACCCACCGGCCGATTTATCCACTACAGCGAGGAGAGGCAGACATGTTCAAGCACGAGGTCGAGATCCGGCGCCTGCCGGAACTGCGCGGCTACGCGGTAACGCACACCGGTGCGTACATGAAGGTGGGGGACGCGTTCGGGCGGATCGGCGCGTGGGTGGGGCAGCACGGGCTGATCGGGCCGGGCGCGAAGATGATCGGGATTTTCTACGACGATCCGGACACGACGCCCGAAGCGCAGTTGCGCGCGAAAGCGTGCTTCATGCCGGCCGACGGCGCGCCGGACGTCGCACCCGTGCCGCCGGTCGAGCGGGTGACGATCGCCGGCGGCGAATACGCGGTGCTGCTGCATACGGGGCCGTATGCGGACCTGAAAACGGCCTACCAGTGGCTGTACGGCGACTGGCTGCGCCACTCGGGCCGCGAAGCCGCCGACGCGCCGCCGTTCGAGCTATACCTCAATACGCCGATGGATACGGCGCCGGCCGACCTGCGCACCGAAATTCACCTGCCGCTGCGCTGAGCGACGGGTGTGCCGTGGCGCCGTGCATCTGGACGGACCGCGACGATATTGCTGGTGCGAGGATGCACGAGACGACATCGGGCATGCCGGTGCGCCGGCCTTGAACGCAGCGCGCCGGCTCGTGCGTATGCGTAGCCGGCGCGAATTCGCGGAGATCCTCAAGCAGCCTGCGTCCCGCAGCCGGGACAGAACCGCGCGTCGGCCGCCAGCGCCGCATGGCAGCGGCTGCACGCCTTGCCGCGTTGCGCCGCGCCGCACTGCGCGCAGAAGCGTGCATCCGCTGCGTTGAGCGCGCCGCAGCCCGCGCACGCGAGCTGGCTCAGCGGCACGTTGCCGCGCTGGCCGCCTTGCCCGCCACCGGCGTCGGCCGGCGCCTGCCAGCCCCAGCCGTGGCGATCGCGCCCGCGCGCATCGTGGCCGCCCAGGCGCGACCCGCCGTGATGCCCGCCACCGTGGCCGCCATGGCCCCCGTTTCCGCTATTGCCGTGCCCGCTGCCGTGGCCGCCGCCATGGCCGCCGAGTATCCGTTTCAGAAAGCTCATCGTCCGCTCCTCAACGCTTGGCCGGTGCGCCGCCAAACGCCCCGGAGGACGACAGCAGCCGCAAGCCGTTGGCCACGACGATCAGGCTCGCGCCCGCGTCGGCGAAGACGGCCATCCACATCGTCCCGAGCCCCGCGACCGTGAGGCCGAGGAACACGACCTTCACGCCGAGCGCGAAGCCGATGTTCTGCACCAGCACGCGGTGCGTCGCGCGCGACAGCCGCACGAATGCGGGAATCTTGCGCAGGTCGTCGTCCATCAGCGCGACGTCGGCCGTCTCGATCGCCGTGTCGGTGCCCATCGCGCCCATCGCGAAGCCGATGTCGGCGCGCGCGAGCGCCGGCGCATCGTTGATCCCGTCGCCGACCATCCCGACCGCGCCCGCGCCGCCCGCCGCCAGTTCCTCGACCGCCGCGAGCTTGTCTTCCGGCAACTGGTTGCCGCGCGCGTCGTCGATGCCCGCCTGCCTGGCGATCGCCAGCGCGGTATGCGGGTTGTCGCCCGTCAGCATCGCGGTGCGGATGCCGAGCGCGTGCAGATCCGCGATCGCGTCGCGGCTCGTGTCCTTGATCGTGTCGGCCACCGCGAAGATGCCGAGCACGCGCGTGGCGTCGACCAGCACGACGACGCTCTTGCCCTGCCGCTCCAGCGCGTCGAGCTTCGCCTCGAGAGCCGTCGAGCAGCGCTCGAGTTCCTCGACGAGGCGGTGATTGCCGAGCCAGTAGCGCGTGCCGTCGATCGTGCCGCGCACGCCGCGCCCGACGATCGCTTCGAAGTCCTGCACGTCGGCGAAGGCCGCCGTGCCGGCGGCGCGGGCCGCGGCGGCAATCGCCTGCGACACCGGGTGATCGGAGCGCGCCGCGAGGCTCGCGCCGAGGTGCCGCACGCGCGCCGCGTCGGCATCGTCCGCATGCACGTCGAAGTCGGTCTGCACCGGCTTGCCGTGCGTGATCGTGCCGGTCTTGTCGAGCGCGAGCCACGCGAGCTTGCGCCCTTCTTCCAGATAGACGCCGCCCTTCACGAGAATCCCGCGCCGCGCCGCGGCCGCGAGCCCCGACACGATCGTCACCGGCGTCGAGATCACCAGCGCGCACGGGCAAGCGATCACGAGCAGCACGAGCGCGCGGTAGATCCAGTCGTGCCATGCGCCGCCCATCACGAGCGGCGGCACCACCGCGACCAGCAGCGCGACCGCGAATACGATCGGCGTGTAGACGCGCGCGAACTGGTCGACGAAGCGCTGCGTCGGCGCCTTCGCGCCCTGCGCTTCCTCGACCGCGTGAATGATCCGCGCGAGCGTCGAGTTGGCCGCGACGGCCGTCACGCGGTAGTCGAACGAACCCGATTCGTTGATCGTGCCCGCGTACACCGCGTCGCCGCTCGCCTTTTCGACGGGCAGGCTCTCGCCGGTGATCGGCGCCTGGTTGACCGTCGAGCGGCCGGCGACGACTTCGCCGTCCAGCCCGATCCGCTCGCCCGGCTTCACGCGCACGACCGCGCCGAGCGCGACCTGCGCGGCCTCGATCGTGCGCCACGCGCCGTCGGCCTGCTGCACGGTCGCGGTATCCGGCGCGAGCTGCATCAGCCCCTGGATCGCATTGCGCGCGCGGTCGAGCGACTTCGCCTCGATCAGCTCGGCAATCGTGAACAGCACCATCACCATCGCGGCTTCCGGCCACTGACCGATCGCCATCGCGCCCGTCACCGCGATGCTCATCAGCGCGTTGATGTTCAGGTTGCCGTTGCGGATCGCGATCCAGCCCTTCTTGTACGTGGTCAACCCGCACGCGAGCACCGCGGCGAGCGCGAGCGCGGCCGACAGCCACACCGGCAGCCCGGCCCAGGTCGCACCTTCGGACGCGATCGCGGCGACGCCGGCGAGCGCCAGCGGCCACCACGGCTTCGCGGGCGGCGGCGCGATGGGCGCTCCCGGTGCATCGGCCGACGCGGCTTCCGGCGTCATCCCGAGCGAGCGGATCGCACTTTCGAGCGCCGGCTGCGCGCCGGGCACGTGCTCGACGGTCAGCATCCGCTGCATCAGGTTGAATTCGAGCGCCGACACTTCGCCCATCCCGCCGAGCTTCTTGCGGATCAGCGTTTCCTCGGTCGGGCAGTCCATCTGCATGATGCGGAACGCGGAGCGCACGTGGCCCGACGCGGTTGCCTGCGCGACCGGCAGCGGCGCGAGCGTCAGCGCTGCCGGCGCGCAGCAGTCGCCGGCCGCGTGGTCGTGGTCGTGGTCGTGGTCGTGGTCGTGGTCGTGGTCGTGACCGGCATGGTCATGCGCGGCGTGGTCGTGCGAACACGTTGCACCGTGCACATGCTGGTCGTCGCCCGCATGGCCGTGATCGTGGTCATGACCCGCCTCGCCGTGCGCGGCGTGATCGTGCCCGTGATCGTGGTCATGGCCGTGCGCGTGCTCGCCGGCCACCGACGCCGCGTCGGCAACGGTCGCCGTCTGCGTGTCGCGCGCATCGGCGCAGCACGCATCGGCGCCGCCGGCATGACGGTGTCGTGGGTCGTGGGGACGCTTGGCGTCGGTCATGACAACCTCCTTTGTGGCTTGACGGTGTAGAGTTAACACCCTGAAGCCACTACAAGGTCAACCCTTACACGGGAGAAAGGCATGAAGATTGGCGAACTGGCCAAAGCGGCCCGCTGCACGCCCGAGACGATCCGTTTCTACGAGAAAGAGGGTCTGATGCCGGATGCGGAGCGCACCGATTCGAACTACCGCAACTACACCGACGTGCACGTCGAGCGGCTGCGCTTCATCCGCAACTGCCGCGCGCTCGACATGGCGCACGACGAAATCCGCGCGCTGCTGCGGCTCACCGACACGCCGGCCGACCGCTGCGATTCGATCAATTCGCTGCTCGACGATCACATCGGACACGTCGACGCGCGCCTCGCGGAACTCACGCATCTGCGCGACCAGCTCACCGAATTGCGCCGCCAGTGCGTCGGCGAGCATTCGGTCGAGGATTGCGGCATCGTGCATGGCCTTGCGACGATGGAAACCGTCGCGCCGGCCACGAAGCGCTCGCACCTCGGCTGAAACCCTTGCCAAACAAGATAATCAGATTGAGAATAGTTATATTCTTACTAGATATAATTTAACTATTCATGTCTATGAGTCGCCCGTCTCCGCTCGCGCTGGCCGTCCTCGCGACGCTCACCGAAACGCCGATGCATCCGTACGGAATGCTGCAGCAACTGAAGGCCCGCGGCTACGACGAAGTCGTCAATGTGCGGCAGCGCACGAGCCTGTACCAGACGATCGATCGGCTGCTGCGCGACGGGCTGATCGCCGTGCACGACACCGAACGCGACGGCGCGTTTCCGGAGCGCACGGTGTATGCGCTGACGGAAGCCGGGCACACGGCCGGGCAGGCATGGCTGCATGCGCTGCTCGCGGAGCCCGCCCGTGAATTTCCGGCGTTCGGCGCCGGCCTCGCGTTCCTGCCGCTGCTCGATGCGGAAGATGCGCGTCACCAGCTCGAGCTGCGCATCGCGCGGCTCGACGCCGAACGCGAGCGGCTGGAAGCGCTGCGCGCCACCGCACAGGCCGAGCAGGTGCCGCGCCTGTTCCTGCTGCAGAACGAGCATGCGCTCGTGCTGCTCAATGCGGAGCTGAACTGGGCGCGCAGCGTCGTCGAACACCTGAAGATCGGCGCGCTGCGCTGGGTGGACGGCTGACGCGCGGCGCCGGCCGATGCCCGGCGGCAGCGGCCGTCGGCCGCATCAAAGTACCTTGCCGGGATTCAGGATGCCGCGCGGGTCCAGCGCGGCCTTCAGGCGCCGCATCAGCCCGATTTCCGCGGCGCTGCGCGTGTGCGCCAGATAAGGACGCTTGAGCACGCCGATCCCGTGCTCGGCCGACACCGAGCCGCCCATGTCGCGCACCACCGCATACACGCAGTGATCGAGCGCATCGGCATCCGCGTCGGTCATCGCGGCCAGCGACACGCCGATATGCACGTTGCCGTCGCCGACATGGCCGAAGAACAGGCACGTGAGCGCCGGCCAGCGCGCCCGCAACGCCGCCTCGCAGCGTTCGGCGAACGCGCCGAGTTCGCCCGTCGGCAGACTCACGTCGAAGTTGACGAGATGGGGCAGCGCATCGATCGCGAGACCTTCACGCAACGCCCACAAATCGCGCGCCTGCCGCTCGGAGGTCGCGAGTACCGCATCGTCGACGAGCCCGGCATCGAATCCCGCGGCCAGCCCCGTTTCGAGCGCCTGGTGCGCATCGCCGCCCGGCGCGCTCGTCGCGCATTCGATCAACACCACGAAACCGCCGTCGCCGACGAACGGCGCCGATACCCCGGGCGTATGCCGCGCGACGTAGTCGTAGAACGACGGCCACATCGCCTCGAAGCTGACGACTTCCGGCAGCGTGCGCACGCGATTCCACAGCGCGACCACCGCGTCGTAGTCGCGCACGCGGCAGAGCGCCGTGGCCGGCGCCGCGAGCAACGGATGCAGCCGCAGCACCGCGCGCGTGACGACGCCGAGCGTCCCTTCGCTGCCGATGAACAACTGCTTCAGGTCGTAGCCCGCGTTGTTCTTCAGCATCCGGTTCATCGACGACACGATCGTGCCGTCCGCGAGCACCGCCTCCAGCCCGAGCACCTGCTCGCGCATCATCCCGTAGCGGATCGCGCGCGTACCGCCCGCATTGGTCGCGAGCATGCCGCCGATCTGGCACGAGCCGCGCGCGCCTAGATCGACGCCGAACGTGAAGCCCGCCGCTTCGGCGGCTTCCTGCACCGTCTGCAGCGGCGTGCCCGCGCGCACGGTGATCGTGCCGGCCGCCGCGTCGAGCGTTTCGATGCCCGCGAAGCGCTCCATCGACAGCACGACCTCGCCGCCCAGCGCGACCGCCCCGCGCGCGAGCCCGGTCAGCCCGCCTTGCGGCACGACCGGCTGGCCGAGCCGCGAGCACAGCGCGAGCGTGCGCGACACGTCGTCGACGCTGCACGGGCGCACCAGCGCGCGCGGCCGCACGCCGGCCGGCTCGTTGTACGCGGTGAAGTAACGCGGATCGATATCGGCCGCGCGCGTGACGAGTGCGTCGCCCAGTTCGGCGGCGAGCACGGCATCGACGGCCTCGTCCGGCAGCGGCCTGCCGTCCGGTGCGCTGCCCGCGGTCCGGTTCGAGGTCGGCATCGTGCGCGGCCCCGCTTACTTCGTCGAGATGTCGATATCGCCGAAATACTTCAACCCGAGCGACTTCACCGTGCCGTCCGCCTTCAGCTTGTCGATCGCCGCGTCGAGCTTCGCCTTCAGCGCGTCGTCGCCCTTGCGCAGGCCGAACGCGATGCCGCTGCCGAGGATCTTGTCGTCGTGCACCGGCTGGCCGACGAACGAGAAGCCCTTGCCGTCCGGGCGCGACAGGAAGCCGCGCTGGCCCGACGGCGCGAGCACGAGCGTCGCGTCGAGGCGGCCCGCGACCAGATCCGCATACGCCTGGTTCTGGTCCTGGTACGCGACGATCGCGACGCCGGCCGGCTCCCAGTGCGCCTTCGCGAAGGTTTCCTGGATCGACGCCTGCAGCACGCCCACGCGCTTGCCCTTCAGCGATTCGGGCGTCGGCAGCAGCCCGCTGCCGGTGCGCGCGATCAGCTGGGTCGGCACGCGATAGATGATCGTGGTGAAGTCGATCGCCTGGCGCCGTTGCTCGGTCGCGTTCATCGCCGAGTTGATCGCGTCGAACTTGCGGCCCTTCAGCGCCGGAATCAGCCCGTCGAACGACGTCTCGACCCATTTGCACGACAGCTTCGCCGTCTGGCAGACGGCATTGCCGACGTCGATGTCGAAGCCCTGCAGGTCGCCGTTCGGCGCCTTCGATTCGAACGGCGGGTATTGCGCTTCGAGGCCGAAGCGCAGCGTCGGCGCATCGGCGAGCGCCGCGCCGGAGCCGATGGCGCACGCGAGTGCGAACGCGAGTTTCAAGGTAGCCGTGTGTTTCATCGTGATCTCCTGGGTCTGGTCGATGCGACGTCTCCGTCGCCGGTTGTCCTACAGCGAACGCAGCCGCCGCGCGCCTTCGACCAGCGTCGCGTCGTCCTTCGAAAAACTGAGCCGGATCACGCCGGCGTCGGTGCCCTCGGTATAGAACGCCGACAGCGGAATCGTCGCGACACGCGCATCGCGGATCAGGCGCAGCACGAAATCGCTGTCGCTTTCGTCCGAGAAGTGGCGAAAGCGCGCGAGCATGAAGAACGAGCCTTCGCTCGGCAGCAGCTCGAAACGCGAATCGGCCAGCTCGCGCGCGAGCAGGTCGCGCTTGGCCTGGTAGAACGCCGACAGGCCGAGATAGCTGTCCGGCCGCGCGAGGATCTCCGCGAACGCGACCTGCATTGGCGTGTCGGCCGAGAACACCATGAACTGGTGCACCTTGCGGATCTCGTCCATCAGTTCGGCCGGTGCGAGGCAATGGCCGACGCGCCAGCCGGTCACGTGGAACGACTTGCCGAACGACGACACGATCACGCTGCGCTCGGCCAGCTCGCGGTGGCGCGCGACGCTCTGGTGCTGCGCGCCGTCGAACACGACGTGCTCGTACACTTCGTCGGACAGCACCACGATGCCTGTGTCGCGCGTGAGCTGCGCGAGCCGCGCCAGATCGTCGGCGGAGAACACCGTCGCGGTCGGGTTGTGCGGCGTGTTGACGATGATCATCCGCGTGCGCGGCGTGATGGCCGCGGCCACCTCGTCCCAGTTCACGCGGAAATGCTCGGGCGACAGCTTGATGGCGACCGGCGTCGCGCCCTGCAACCGCACGATCGGCGCATAGCTGTCGAACGACGGCTCGAAATAGATCACCTCGTCGCCGGGATGCACGAGCGCGCTGATCGCCGCGTAAAGCCCTTCGCTCGCGCTCGCGATCACCGTGATCTCGGTCGCCGGGTCGTAGCGCGCGCCGTACAGCGCCTCGGTCTTCTCGGCGAGCCGCTCGCGCAGCGCGATCACGCCGGCCATCGGCGCGTACTGGTTGTGACCGTCGCGCATCGCGCGCGCGACGCCTTCGACGAGCGCCGGATCGGGCGCGAAATTCGGCGCGCCCTGCGACAGGTTCAGCGCGTCGTGTTGAGCAGCCAGTTGGCCGATCACCGTGAAGATCGTCGTCCCGACGTCGGGCAGTTTCGAACGGGGCGCGGTGGCGCTTCGCATGACTCCTCCTCCTGATGTCCTTCGGGCGGGCCGCGCCGTGCGCGGCCTGCATCTGCCGCATGATTTAGCCCGAGCCAATATCGGCGGACAATCGAAAGTTCGTCATGGCGGCCATGCATTTTTCTCATGGCTCGCCCGGAGAAGGGCCTGGCGGCAAGGCCGGCCTGCGCGCCTGATATGCGAATCAGGCATTTCCCCGAGGAAAGCTACGCGTCCGCCGCCGCGAGGTACGCGAGCAGCACGGCCCGCAGCTCACGGCGCTGCGCGGCGAAATCGAGCGCCGGCCCGAGCGTCAGCAGCGCCTGCGACAGGCCGCCATAGCAGATCGTGTGGGCCATCCGCGCGAGCCCGTCGAGCCTTGCGGCCGGCGGCGGGTCGGCCGCTTGGGCCAGCGCGTCGCGCCACAGCGCGACATAGGCGTCGTAATGCCGGCGATAGGCGGCGAGCGGCGACACCTGCCGCTCCAGTGCGAGCAGCGCGCCCCACAGCGCCGCGTCGGCGGCGATCGTATCGACCTGGAGGTCGACCAGCGCGACGGCGAGTTCGGCCCGCGGCGCACCGCGCAACCGCTGCACTGTGTCGCGCAGCCGGTCGGCCAGCGCCAGCACGCGGCGGTGGATGCAGAGCGCCGCGAGGCTCTGCTTGTCGCCGAAATACTCGTAGAAGGTGCCGATGCTGACGCCCGCGACGGCCGCGATCTCGCGGATCGTCGCCTTCGCGTAGCCGCGTTCGAGCAAAAGCTGAACGAACGCCTGTTGCAGCGCGTCGGAACTCGCCTGCGCACGCGACTGGCGCGGCCGGCGGCGCAACGCGGGCGCGGGTTGCGCCGCCGGTGAGCCGGGCGGCGCCGGAACCTGAACATGTCGCGGCGGCATATTTGCTACTCTGAATTCAGCAGGGAATACGTTTTACCGGAAGCCGGCATCCGCGGCAAAGCGCCCTCCGCGCGGCATGATGCCGGCTGACCGCGAAGCATGAGACCGGAGACAAACCGGAGACAACCGCGATGACCGACTCGACTCACGCCGTCACGAACCAGTTCGACGAACTCGTCGACTATAACCTCTTCGCGACGGATCTCGCGCTGCGCGACGCGCTCGCCCGGGCCGGCGCCGACTGGGCCGTGCCACAGCTCGACGCGTACGGCGCGCGGCTCGGCAGCGCCGACACCGCGCAACTCGCCGACGAAGCGAACCAGCACACGCCGGAACTGCACGCGTTCGACCGGCGCGGCCGGCGCATCGACCGCGTCGACTTCCATCCCGCCTGGCACACGCTGCTTGGCCAGTATCGTCACGAAGGCTTCGTGTCGCTCGCGTTCCGCGAGTCGCGCCGCGGCCGCTGGGCCGCGACGGCCGCCGGCTTCTACCTGCATGGCCAGATCGAGGCCGGCACGCTGTGCCCGGCCACGATGACGCAGGCCGCGATCCCCGTGCTTCAGAAGGAGCCCGCGCTGTGGGACCTGCTGCGCGACAAGCTCTACAGCGACGACTACGATCCGCGCGACGTGCCGGTCGCCGACAAGCGCGCGATCTGGTTCGGCATGGGCATGACCGAGAAACAGGGCGGCTCCGACGTGCGTGCGAACACGACGCTCGCCACGCCGGTCGGCGCGGGCGGGCGCGGCGGCGAATACCGGCTGCGCGGCCACAAGTGGTTCTTCTCCGCGCCGATGTGCGACGCGCACCTGGTCGTCGCGCGCACCGAGGCCGGCAGCCCGTCGTGCTTCTACGTGCCGCGCTGGCGGCCGGACGGCACGAAGAACGCGGTCGAGATCCAGCGGCTGAAGAACAAGGTCGGCAACCGCAGCAACTCGAGCAGCGAGATCGAGCTGAACGACGCGTGGGGCATCATGCTCGGCGACGAAGGCCGCGGCATTCCCACCATCATCGAGATGGCTACCTACACGCGGCTGAACTGCGTGCTCGGCAGTGCGGCGATGCTGCGCCAGGGCGTCGTGCAGGCGATCGCATACACGCGCCAGCGCCATGCGTTCGGCCGTGCGCTCGCCGAGCAGCCGCTGATGCGCACCGTGCTCGCCGATCTCGCGCTGGAGAGCGAAGCGGCGCTGTCGCTCGCGATGCGGCTCGCCGATGCGTTCGAACGCGACGACTCGCCGCGCGAACGCGCATGGAAACGGATCGTCACGCCCGCCGCGAAATTCTGGGTCTGCAAGCGCGCGGTCGAGCTGACCGGCGAGGTGATGGAAGTGTTCGGCGGCAACGGTTACGTCGACGACGGCCCGATCGCGCGCCTGTTCCGCGAGGCGCCCGTCAACTCGATCTGGGAAGGCTCGGGCAACGTGATGTGCCTCGACGTGCTGCGTGCCGTATCGCGCGAGCCCGACGCGGCCGCCGCGCTATTCGACGAACTGGCCGACCTCGGCGCGGGCGAACCGCGCATTCGTGCCGCGCTCGACGGATTGCGCGCGATGCTCGCCGCCCCGGCCGACACGCTCGAAGCGTCGGGCCGCGTGTTCGCGCAACGGCTCGCGGTCGTCGCGCAGGCGTGCCTGCTGCGCCGCGATGCGCCGGCGGTCGTCGCCGACGCGTTCGTCGCGACGCGGCTCGGCGCCTCCGACTGGGGCCGCATCGCGGGCGGCTTCGATCCGCACGCGATCGACGTCGCCGCGCTGCTGCAGCGCGCGTACCCGGCCTGACGCCGGCCCGTTCACCCAAATCGCATTCGTTCGCCCGCCCGGAGCCTCGATGAACCTCGTCGCCGCCCTCGACCGCGCCGCCCGTGCGACGCCCGACAAGCCGTTCCTCGTCAGCGAATCCGCGACGATCACGTATGCGGCCGCGCGCGAGCGTTCGCACCGCGCGGCGGCCGTGCTGAGCGCGCTCGGCGTCGCGGCCGGCGACCGTGTCGCCGCGATGTGCTTCAACACGCCGGCTTTCGTCGATCTGATGTTCGGCGCATGGCGGCTCGGCGCGGCGTTCGTGCCGATCAACCACAAGCTGCAGGCGCCGGAAGTCGACTACGTGCTCGAACACAGCGGCAGCACCGCGCTGCTGTTCGACGTGGCGCTCGCGCCGGTGGTCGAGCGGATCGTGCATCCGGCGCGGCGGCTCGTGACCGAGGGCGAACTCGACGGCGTGCCGAATTTCGACGCGATGTGCGCGACGATGGACGGCCTCCCGGGCATCGAGCCGGCCGACGACGACGTCGCGCAAATCCTCTACACGTCCGGCACGACCGGCCGCCCGAAGGGTTGCGTGCACAGTCATCGCACGGTGACGCTCGCGGCGATGCAGGCGGCGCTCGCGACGGGGATCGGCCGCAACGAGCGCACGCTGATGGCGATGCCGATCTGGCATTCGTCGCCGCTGAACAACTGGTTCGGCGGCACGCTGGTCGCGGGCGGCACCGTCGTGCTGCTGCGCGAATACCATCCGCTGCGCTTCCTGCAGACCGTCGAGCGCGAACGCGTGACGCTGTATTTCGGTGCGCCGGTGTCGTATACGCTGCCGCTCGACACGATCGACGGCTTCGCGGCATTCGACCTGTCGAGCGTGCGCGCGTGGCTGTACGGCGGCGGCCCGATCGGCGCCACGCAGGCCGAACGGCTCGCGCAAGCGTATCGCAGCCACGCGTTCTTCCAGGTGTACGGGATGACGGAAACCGGCCCGGCCGGCACGACGCTGTATCCGGACGAGCAGATCGCGAAGGCCGGCTCGATCGGCCGCCAGGGCGGCCCGGGCGTCGACCTGCGGGTCGTGCGGATGGACGGCGTCGATGCGCAGCCGGGCGAGACCGGCGAGATCTGGCTGAAGACCGATTGCATGATGCTCGGCTATCTCGACGACGCGGCCGCGACGCGCGCCGCGTTCGCGCCGGACGGCTGGTATCGCACCGGCGACATCGCGCGGATCGATCAGGACGGCTACCTGTTCATCGTCGACCGGCTGAAGGACATGATCGTCACCGGCGGCGAGAACGTCTATTCGAAGGAGGTGGAGGACGTGCTCGGCGCGCACCCGGACATCGCCGAGGCGGCCGTCGTCGGCGTGCCGCATCCGGACTGGGGCGAAACGGTCGTCGCACACGTCGTGCTGCGGGCGAACGCGGCGCGCGATGCGGATGCGCTGCGCACGTTCTGCGGCGAGCGACTCGCCGCGTACAAGATTCCGCGCGAGTTCACGTTCGCGCAGGCGTTGCCGCGCACGCCGACCGGTAAGTTGCAGAAGTTTCTGCTGCGGGTGCGGGGGGACTGAGTATCCGGGATTGAGTCAGCGCACGTGTAACTCGCGCACTCGTACCCTCCTTGAACAATAAATTACGGATAACGAATCATACTTGTCCGATTGATCAACGGTTCTTATCTGGAATAGCGTCTCGGGGCAGGACATTCCGTTTACCGAGACACGGCCGTGGTTGAGCAACGTCGACCAGCAATCAACAATGCCGACAGCATTGCAGGACACGTAATTTACATGCCTAAATTTATTGTTAGCCTATACCTGATCACATCTAGTCCGGTATTCGCATGCATCGCCAGCGAGAACTTCGACATCTACTTTTCGAGAGATAGCTCGCACATCTCGAACGCCGAAATCGTCCGCATTGCAAAATGGACAATCGACCAAAAACTCAATTACGCGAATCACCTGACCAAGGAAACAACGCTGATCAGCGGCCATGCCGAGGAAAGTGAACCGGAAGCACTGGCCCTTGCGCAATCAAGATTGCAAACCGCGTATGCGCTGTTGGAGCAACTCGGTTTTTTACGCGGCACCATCAAGAAGAGCGTCCGCGTCTATTCGCATGGCGACGTCGACAATGGGCGGCGTGTGGAAATTTCCTTCCTGCCCGATTGCCCTAACAAGTGCTGCGACGGCAAGTAACGTCATCCGGCCGCCATCACGGTGATGCGGTATCGACGTCCGCATGCGGCGCCCCTGTTGCACCACTGCCAGCAAGATTCCTATGTCCTGTCGGCCGTGTCCCACCAAAGAAAAAGCCACCGGACCCGTCGGTCCGGTGGCTTTTTACATGAGGCGCGGGGCGACGCGTTACACCGCCGCCCGCGCGTCACATCACATCATGCTGCTTACTTGCCGCCGATGCTCTTCAGCGGCTTCCAGTCGCCCTTCTCGACCTTGTACATCGTGATGCCGCCGTTCTTCAGGTCGCCCTTCGCGTCGTACGCGACGTGCGTCGACGTCACACCGGCCATGTCGGTCTTCGCGAGCACCGGCAGGTACTTCGCCGGATCGGTCGAATCGGCCTTCTTCATCGCGTTCAGCATCGCCATCGCGCCGTCGTACGCGTACGGCGAGTACGTCTGCACGTCTTCGCCGAAACGCTTCTTGTACTTGTCGGCGTAAGCCTTGCCGCCCGGCATTTCTTCCAGCGGCAGGCCGGCCAGCGATGCGATCGTGCCTTCGGCCGCGTTGCCCGCGATCTTCAGGAACGTCGGCGTCTTCACCATTTCGCCGCTCATCAGCGGGGCGGTGATGCCGAGCGTCTTCATCTGCTTGACCATCGGCGCTGCCTGCGAATCCGCGCCGCCGTAGTAGACGAGGTCCGGCTTCGCTGCCTTCAGCTTCGTGAGAATCGCCTTGAAGTCGACGGCCTTGTCGTTCGTGAATTCGCGGTCGACGATCGTCGCGCCGCCGGCCTTCGCGGCCTTCTCGAACTGGTCGGCGAGACCCTGGCCGTAGGCCGTGCGGTCGTCGACGATCGCGATCTTCTTCATGCCGAGATCCTTCGACGCGAACGTGCCGGCCACCGAGCCCTGCTGCGTGTCGGACGTCATCATGCGGAAGGTCGTCTTGTAACCCTGCTGCGTGTATTCCGGCGCCGTCGCCATCGCGATTTCCGGAATGCCCGCGTTCGCGTAGATGCGCGAAGCCGGAATCGTCGTGCCCGAGTTGAAGTGGCCGAGCATGCCCTTGATGCCGTCGTCGACCAGCTTCTGCGCAACCGTCGTACCCGTGCGCGGGTCAGCCTGGTCGTCCTGCGTGTCGAGCACGAACTTCACGGCCTTGCCGCCGATCTTCGGGTTCGTCGCGTTGAAGTCTTCCAGCGCGAGCACGATCCCGTTCTGCATATCCTTGCCGTAGTGCGCCTGCGCGCCCGTCATCGGCCCTGCGTAACCAATCTTCACGTCATCCGCATGAGCCGTCCCCGCCAGCGACATGACCGCGACGAACGTCGCGCCTGCCACCTTTTTCATCGTGTGTTGCATAGCATCTCCTTGGTACCAGGGTAAATGAAGCGGCTTCGGGATCGCCTGGCCGCTTCCTTTGTTTGATCCGAACGGCAAGGATGATCAGCCGATCGTCATCAAATTCGCATTGCCGCCCGCCGCGGCCGTATTCACGCTCACCGAGCGTTCCGTCAGCAGCCGCTCGAGCGCGTAGTCTTCCGCATCGCCGTTCTCGAACGCGCCCGCCGACACGCCCTGCACCGACACGATCGGGCCCGGCCGCTGCGCGACGTCCTTCACGAGCGTCTGCAGTTCGTCGCTGTCGCCTTCGAACAGCACCGCGTCGAACGGCGCGTCGGCCTGCTTGCGCACGGCCGCGTGCGCCTTCAGCGACGGCGGCAGCGCGGCGACCAGCGCCTCGCCCGCCGCGCCGGCGAACAACGCACGGTTGCCCGTCGCCAGCACCGCCGCGAACTGCGCACGCGCGCCGCCCGGCGTCGCCGCGACACACAGCACCGTGCCGCGCGGGCCGAGTGTATACGTGTTTCGCTCGCCCGTCGGGCCGCTCAGCACCGCGGTCGCGCCGGCCGGCACCTGCGCGAGGTAGCCGTCGCAACGCGCGGCCAGCGCCGGCTCGCGCTGCTCGATCAGCCAGTCGCGCAGCATCGTGAGCGCCGCCGCCGGGTTGCCGCGCGCATCGCTTTCGGTCGCGCCGTCCGCCACCAGCGACTGCGCGAGCGCGCGCGGCAGGCCCGACGGACGCGTCGCGAGCAGGCGCTGCAGGTACAGCGCGCCGCCGGCCTTCGGGCCCGTGCCCGACAGCCCTTCGCCGCCGAACGGCTGCACGCCGACCACCGCGCCGATCACGTTGCGGTTCACGTAGATGTTGCCCACGTGCGCATTCGAGATCACGTGCGCGATCGTCTCGTCGATCCGCGTGTGAATGCCGAGCGTCAGCCCGTAGCCGGTCGCGCGGATCTGCTCGAGCAGCTTGTCGAGCTGGCTGCGGCGGTAGCGCACCACGTGCAGCACGGGGCCGAACACTTCACGCTTCAGCTCGTCGATGCTGCCGATCTCGATCAGCGTCGGCGGCACGAACGTGCCGTGCGCGCACGCGTCGGGCATCGGCAGTTGCGTGACCGCGTGGCCCTTGTCCTTCATCGCCGCGACGTGCGTGTCGATCGTCTGCTTCGCCTCGGCGTCGATCACCGGGCCGACGTCGGTCGACAGCCGGTCCGGGTTGCCGAGCGCCAGCTCGTGCATCGCGCCCTTGAGCATCGTCAGCGTGCGGTCCGCGACGTCGTCCTGCAGACACAGAACGCGCAGCGCCGAACACCGTTGACCAGCCGAGTCGAACGACGACTGCATCACGTCCGCGACGACCTGCTCCGCGAGCGCCGACGAGTCGACGATCATCGCGTTCTGGCCGCCCGTTTCGGCGATCAGCGGAATCGGCTTGCCGTCCGGGTCGAGGCGCGCGGCAAGCGTCTTGTTGATCAGGCGCGCGACTTCGGTCGAGCCGGTGAACATCACCGCACGCGTGCGCGGATCGGCGACCAGCGCCGCGCCGACGGTCTCGCCGGTGCCCGGCAGCAGTTGCACCGCGCCGGCCGGCACGCCGGCCTCGCGCAAGAGGCGCACCGCTTGCGCGGCGATCAGCGGCGTCTGTTCGGCCGGCTTCGCGAGCACCGTGTTGCCGGCGGCGAGCGCCGCGGCCACCTGGCCCATGAAGATCGCGAGCGGGAAGTTCCACGGGCTGATACAGACCACGGGGCCGAGCGGGCGGTGCGTGTCGTTCGAGAATTCGCCGCGGATCTGCGCCGCGTAATAGCGCAGGAAGTCAACCGCTTCGCGGATTTCGGCGATCGCGTTCGGCAGCGACTTGCCGGCTTCGCGCACGATCAGGCCCATCAGCGTGTGCATCTGCGCTTCGAGGAGGTCAGCGGCGCGCACCAGGCAATCGGCGCGTGCGTCGACCGGCGTCGCCTGCCAGATCGGCGCGGCGGCCACCGCGTGCGCGAGCGCCGCGCTCACGTGCTCGGACGTCGCTTCGCTGACCGTGCCGACCACGTCGCGCTGGTCGGCCGGGTTACGCACGTCGCGCGCCGGGGCGTCGGCGAGCGCGTCGTCGGCGAGCATCGGCGCCGCGCGCCATGGATGGTGCGCACTCGCGAGCAGCGCGGACGACAGCGACGCGAGACGGTGTTCGTTCGACAGGTCGAGGCCCATCGAGTTGGGGCGCTCGTCGCCGTACAGGTTGCGCGGCAGCGGAATCTTCGCGTGCGGCGCGCCGAGCGGGACGACCTTCGACGCTTCGTCGACCGGATCGGCGACCAGATCCTTCACCGGCACGGTTTTATCCGCAATGCGGTTCACGAACGACGTGTTCGCGCCGTTTTCCAGCAAACGGCGCACGAGATACGCGAGCAGCGTCTCGTGCGTGCCGACCGGCGCGTACACGCGGCACGGACGATTCAGCTTGTCGCGGCCCGTGACTTCCTCGTACAGCGGCTCGCCCATCCCGTGCAGGCACTGGAATTCGTACTGGCCCGGGTAGTAGTTCTGGCCGGCCAGGTGATAGATCGCGGCCAGCGTGTGCGCGTTGTGCGTCGCGAATTGCGGGTAGACGGCGTCCGGCGCTCCGAGCAGCTTCTTCGCGCACGCGAGGTACGACACGTCGGTGTAGATCTTGCGCGTGTAGACCGGATAGCCTTCGAGGCCGTCGACCTGCGCCCGCTTGATCTCGCTGTCCCAGTACGCGCCCTTCACGAGGCGGATCATCAGGCGGTGACGGCTGCGGCGCGCGAGATCGATCAGGTAGTCGATCACGAATGGGCAGCGCTTCTGGTAGCCCTGCACGACGAAGCCGATGCCGTTCCAGCCCGCGAGCTCCGGATCGAAGCACAGGGCCTCGAGCAGGTCGAGCGACAGTTCGAGACGGTCGGCCTCTTCCGCGTCGATGTTCAGGCCGATGTCGTAGCGGCGCGCGAGCAGCGCGAGTGCGCGCACGCGCGGCAGCAGCTCGCTCATCGTGCGGTCCTGCTGCGAACGCGAGTAGCGCGCATGCAGCGCCGACAGCTTGATCGAGATGCCCGGGCCTTCGTAGATGCCGCGGCCGCCGGCCGCCTTGCCGATCGCGTGGATCGCCTGTTCGTACGACGCGTAGTAGCGCTGTGCGTCCTCTTCGGTCGTCGCCGCTTCGCCGAGCATGTCGTACGAGTAGCGGAAGCCGCGCGCTTCGTACTTGCGGCTGTTCGCGAGCGCTTCGGAAATCGTTTCGCCGGTGACGAACTGCTCGCCCATCAGGCGCATCGCCATGTCGACGCCCTTGCGGATCAGCGGCTCGCCGCCGCGGCCGATCAGGCGCGTGAGCGCCGACGACAGGCCCGCTTCGCTGTTGGTCGTCACGAGCTTGCCGGTGATCATCAGCCCCCAGGTCGCCGCGTTCACGAACAGCGACGGCGCGTGGCCGACGTGCGAGCGCCAGTCGCCCTTGCTGATCTTGTCGCGGATCAGCGCATCGCGCGTCGCGCGATCGGGAATGCGCAGCAGCGCTTCGGCGAGGCACATCAGCGCGACGCCTTCCTGGCTCGACAGCGAGAACTCGTGGATCAGCCCCTCGACGCCGCCGCCCGAGCTCTTCTCGCGCAGCGCCTCGACCAGCTTCGTCGCGAGCGCCTGCACGTCCGCCTGCAGGTTCGCGGGCAGGCGCGCCTGGCCGAGCAGGAACGGCACGCACTCCGGCTCCGGACGGCGGTACGCAGCCGTGATCGCCGCGCGCAGCACCGATTGCGGCTGCACGTTCTGCGCGAACTCGAGGAACGGATGCGGCGAGTTGTCGTCGTCGCCGTCCGTGGCCTGACCATCGGCGAGCTCCGTCACGCCGCTGTGGCCCGACAGCTCGGGCGGCAGCTGGCCGTGCTCGATCCGCTCGAGATACGCGAAGATCGCCTGCTTGATCAGCCAGTGGGGAGTGCGCTCAAGACGCGCCGCCGCGTCTTTCAGGCGCGAGCGGAGAAGGTCGTCGACTTTGACGCCGAGAGTCGTGCTTGCCATGGTGGGTTCGTGCGCCGGTGCGAGCCCGGCAATGTGGTGTAAGAGGATGCGCGAAATCCTACGGCACGCAATAAAAAGGTGCAACCAAATTGAGAGATAGGTTGCACCCATAAGTTAGTCAATATAATCAGCCACTTATGTGGTTGCAACCTAGGGGTTGCCCGTGGTCCGAGGATCGGTGTTTTCCCTGATCGAGACGATTCGACACGCGTGTGCAACCTTTCGCCTGCGCGGACGCGGCCGGAAACGGGTTGCACTGGGGTGGGACGCGGCGCGGTGCCGGTGTCGGGTAGGCGACGGAGGGGATTGGGCACTGGCGCCCAGGTGTTCGGGTCGGGCAATGCGGCGGACGAGGGTTCGGGTACCCGGCGGCAGCCCGGGTGCCGGATATCCCGCAACGCCGCGCGACGGCCGCGCCGGCGCCGCTCAGATATCCAGCGGATCGACCTCGACGCTCCACCGCAGCACGCCCTTCAGCGCGCGCAGTTCCGGCTGCCATGCGCGCAGCGCGTGCTGCAGCGCCGCCCGCGACGCGCTTTCGAGCAGCAGCTGCGCACGGTGGACATTCGCGACCTTGACGATCGTCATCGGCACCGCGTCGTACACGGTCACGCGATCGGCGCCCGGCAGCCCGGGCAACGCGGCCGCGGCCTGCAGCAGGAACGCGAGCGCCGCGTCGAGCGTGCGCCCTTCGGCGCGCAGCAGCGCCTGGTAGACGAACGGCGGCAGGTGCGCGTCGCGGCGCTCGGCGAGCGTCGAATTCGCGAAGCCCACGTAGTCCTGCCGCCCGAGCGCGTGATACAGCGCGTGACGCGGGTAGCGCGTCTGCACCATCACCTCGCCCGGCAGTCCGGCGCGCCCCGCGCGGCCGCTCACCTGCATCAGCTGCGCGAACAGCCTCTCGCTCGCGCGGAAGTCGTGCGAGAACAGCGCGGTATCGGCATTGAGCACGCCGACGAGCGACACACGCTGGAAGTCGTGCCCTTTCGCGATCATCTGCGTGCCGATCAGGATGTCGACTTCGCCCGCGTGCACGTCGGAAAAAAGCGCCTGTGCGCTGCCCTTGCGGCGCGTGCTGTCGGCATCGATCCGCAGAATCCGCGCGCCCGGCACGGCCTCGGCGAGCGCCTCCTCGATGCGCTGCGTGCCGCGCCCGAGCGGCGCGATGTCGACGTTTCCGCACTCGGGGCACGAACGCGGAATGCGCGCTTCCCAGCCGCAGTGATGGCAGCGCAGCGCATGCTCGGGCTTGTGCAGCACGACGTACGCGCTGCAACGCGGGCAGCCGGCCACCCAGCCGCATGCGTCGCACGCGAGCTGGGGCGCGTAACCGCGCCGGTTCAGGAACACGAGACTCTGTTCGCCGCGTTCGAGCCGCGCCTTCAGCGCCGCGACGAGCGGCCCCGACAGCCCGCCCATCGACGCGCGACCGCGCCGCCGTTCCTCTTCGAGATCGATCAGCCGCACGGTCGGCAGCGTCGCGTCGGCCACCGCGCGACGCGACAGCGTGAGCCGCGTGTAGCGCCCCTGCTCGGCCTGCCACCAGCTTTCGAGCGACGGCGTGGCCGAGCCGAGCACGACGGTGATGCCGAGCTGCTTCGCGCGCCACACGGCCAGGTCGCGGGCCGAATAGCGCAGCCCTTCCTGCTGCTTGTACGCGGGCTCGTGCTCCTCGTCGACGACGATCAGCGCGAGCGTCGGCATCGACGCGAGCACCGCGAGGCGCGTGCCGAGCACGATTCGCGCGCGGCCCGTGTGCGCGGCGAGCCAGTTGCGCGCCCGTTCGCCTTCGGCGAGCCCGCTGTGCAGCGTGACGATCGCGTCGTCGGCGAGCGCGCCCGCGAAGCGCGCGCGAAACGCGGCCTCGAACTGCGGCGTCAGGTTGATTTCGGGCACGAGCACGAGCGCCTGCGCGTCCGGCCGCGCGTCGAGCAGCGACGCAAGCGCATGCAGATAGACCTCGGTCTTGCCACTGCCCGTCACGCCGTGCAGCAGGAACGGCGCGAAGCCTTGCGCCGCGCGAATCGCGTCGAGCGCCTCGGCCTGCTGGTCCGTCAACGCCGGCGGCACAGCGCGTCCACTGCTTGTCGACAGGTTATCCACAGGGTTGGCCACAGACGCATCGGCCCAGCCGATCTCCTCCACGTCCACCCAGCCGCGCGCCGCCCAGTCGTCGAGCGTCGCGGCCGCCTTCGGATGCAGCGCGCGCGCGTCCGGCAGCGTTAGCGAGCCGGTATCGACCAGCGCCTGCGCGAGCCGGCGCAGCGCAGCGCCGCGCGCGGGCAACGCATCGGGCAGCGCCGCGCGGCCGGCTTCGGTCGGCCGGTAGCGCACTTCCGGCGCGAGCAGCCGCCCCCAGCGCCCGGCGTCCCGCAGCGCCTGCGGCAGCGCCGGCAACGCGACTTCGCCGCGCCCGCGCTGATAATAGTCAGCGGCGAACGACACGAGCGCGAGCCAGTCCGCCGACAGCGGCGGCAGTTCCGCACAGATCGCGTCGACCGCACGCAGCCGCGACGGCGGGACATCGGTGTGAGTGGTGACTTCGCAAACGAGCCCCACGGCCTGCCGCTTGCCGAACGGCACCTGCACGAGCGTGCCGGGCACGGGCGCCGGCTGCACGTCGCAGCGGTAGTCGAACAGGGTCGCGAGCGGATGGTCGAGCGCCACGCGCAGGTAGGTACCGCTCATCCACACGCTCCGGCAACAGCGGCACGCAGGCGACGGACGGCCAGCATCCGCGGCCGCATCGTGACGGCGAACTTAAAGTAAAACTTCAGATTCGGCGCTAAGTTTTGGATTCGCATTAGGAATCGCCGTATACCCTGCCCAGCCTGTGGATAACTTTGTTGAGAACTCGCCCCTCAACGGCCGCAACGCGCGCGGGGCCGCGCTTTCCGCTGTTTTTCGCCGCTTGCCGAGGGGTCCCGCGAAGCCTTATTCCATAAGGCTGCTATTCAAATTACCGAACCATAGCGAGACAAATTGACCGATACGGGGCTCTACCGCGCTGCAACGTGGAAAATGTGTATAAGTCAAGTCTTGACAAGCACCGAATCGGCAACGGGAGCGGGGTTGCGTCCTGTTTAGTTTCAGAAACGAAACATCGTCATGCCGCAGCGCAGCATGACGGCGCTTGCGTTCAGCCCGCCGCTCCGCTACGGATCGCGCGGCTGTGGGTATGTACTTCGTCGACGAGTTCGGCGACGTGGTCGGGCGACGTGAATTGCGAGATGCCGTGCCCGAGGTTGAACACGTGGCCCGGATGGTTGCCGTAGCTGTCGAGCACCGCGCGCGCCTGTTCGCGCACCGCGGCCGGCGGTGCGAACAGGATCGTCGGGTCGAGATTGCCCTGCAGCGCCACGCGCCCCGCGACGCGCTCGCGCGCGGCGCCGAGGTTGACCGTCCAGTCGAGCCCGACCGCATCGACGCCGGTCGCCGCGATCTCCTCGAGCCACAGCCCGCCGCCCTTCGTGAACGTGATCACCGGCACGCGCTCGCCGTCGTGCTCGCGCTTGAGCTGCGACACCACGCGGCGGATGTAGTCGAGCGAGAAGCGCTGGTACGCGCCGTCGGCCAGCGCGCCGCCCCACGTATCGAAGATCATCACGGCCTGCGCGCCCGCTTCGATCTGCGCGTTCAGGTACGCGGCCACCGCCTGTGCGTTCACGTCGAGAATTCGGTGCATCAGGTCGGGGCGCGAATACGCCATCGACTTCACCGTGCGGAAATCGTCCGAGCCGCCGCCTTCGACCATGTAGCACGCGAGCGTCCACGGGCTGCCCGAGAAGCCGATCAGCGGCACGCGCTGCCGGCCCTGGCTGTCGGTGAGCGCGCGGCGGATCTCGCGCACGGCGCCCGTCACGTAGCCGAGCGTCTCGTCGATGTCCGGCACCGCGAGCTTCGCGACGTCGGCCTCGGTGCGCACCGGATGCGCGAACTTCGGCCCTTCGCCGACCTGGAAGTCGAGGCCGAGCCCCATCGCGTCGGGAATCGTCAGGATGTCCGAGAACAGGATCGCGGCGTCAAGCGGAAAGCGCTCGAGCGGCTGCAACGTCACTTCGGTCGCGTAGTCGGGATTCTTCGCGAGGCCGAGGAAGCTGCCGGCGCGCGCGCGCGTCGCGTTGTATTCGGGCAGGTAGCGGCCGGCCTGGCGCATCAGCCAGATCGGCGTGTAGTCGGTCGGCTCGCGCAGAAGCGCACGCAGGAAGGTGTCGTTGAGCAGGTTATGGGCCACGGTAGGAGCGACGATGCGAAGGCAAAGCGGCATTTTACCGGACAGCCGCGATCGGGCTGCGCATGCCGATGCGATGGCGGCCATATGACGCGCGCGATGGCTCCGTTATGATCGGACGCTCATATCCAACCGAACGAAGGAGGAGACCGATGAAGACATTCGCCACGCTTGCCACGCTCGCTGCCGCCGCCGCGTTTTGCTGCGCCGCCGCGCACGCGCAGGGCACGACCACGGGGGCGCCCGCGAGCGCTGCTGCCGCCGGCTCGCGGCTCGACGACGTGCTCGCGCGCGGCGCGCTGCGCGTGTGCACGACGGGCGACTACAAGCCGTATTCGTACTATCGCGCGGATGGCCGCTTCGAGGGCATCGACATCGACATGGCGGAATCGCTCGCGAAATCGCTCGGCGTGAAGACCGACTACGTGAAGACGAGCTGGTCGAACCTCACCAACGACTTCGTCGCGAAATGCGACATCGCGGTAGGCGGCGTATCGACGACGCTCGAGCGCCAGAAGCGCGTGTTCTTCACGCAGCCGTACGTCGTCGACGGCAAGACGCCGATCGTACGCTGCGCGGATGCCGACAAGTACCAGACCGTCGCGCAGATCGACCGGCCCGAGACGCGCGTGATCGTGAATCCGGGCGGCACCAACGAGCGCTTCGCGAAGCAGTTCTTCACGCACGCGAACCTGACCGTCTTCCCGGACAACGTGACGATCTTCAAGCAGATCCTCGCGGGCAAGGCCGACGTGATGGTGACGGATGCGTCCGAGACGCTGCTGCAGCAAAAGCTGAATCCGGGCCTCTGCTCGGTGCATCCGGACAAGCCGTTCCAGTTCGGAGAGAAGGCGTACATGGTGCCGCGCGGCGATGTCGCGTTCCAGCAGTACGTCGACCAGTGGCTGCATCTCGCGCTGTCCACCGGTGAATATCAGGCGATTTCGGACAAGTGGCTGAAGTAAGCTGACCCGCGCCGCGGCGGCCGATCATGGGCACCGACCCCGCGGCCGCCGCGCGCGCCGTTACACATTGCCGTCGCTGCGCCGGACCTTCCAGCGGCGCAAAACCCGACGAATTGGCCGAATGGCCGACTTCCCCGCATTCCGATCACGTTTCAAAATCTTTCCGACGAATGAATCGTCATGCGCGGTATCGATCGCGCCGTGCACTTTCTCGCGTGAAAATCGGCAATTCATCGCGCCCGATACGCATGAAAAACGCATCGTGCGCATACCTTGAAAACGCGGCGGAAAATATGGGTAAAAATGACCTTTTTCAGGCCCCCGAAAACAGCAAAAAATCCCGGAAAGCCTTATCTGGCGGGCGTTACAACCTGAAACACTTTGTTACCGCGACGGGTCATTAATTCGCCCACAATGGCCTCAACGGTTTCAACACGGATGCGGTCTCGTGTGCCAAGTGTGAGCGGACGCGAAGCGCTGCGAGCCAGTCGGTCACGTACCGAAGCCCTTCCGAGGGGCATCCCTGTTGGAGTCGTTTCCGGCCCCCCGCCGGATTCGGTTTCATCTTTGGTCTCCTCGCGCTAACCCCGTAGCGTGTGGTTTTTAGCGGGCTAATAAGCCCGCTTTTTTTCGTCCATCGAAAACGTAGCGACCCGCAGGCCGCCACGTTTTTCCGGCATTTTCGCGCACCGCACCGTCCCGCTTCACGCAGTCTTCTGCACGTCGAGCTTCAGCTCCTCGATCATCCGCTCGCGCATCACGAACTTCTGCACCTTGCCCGTCACCGTCATCGGCAGCTCGTCGACGAAGCGGATATAGCGCGGAATCTTGTAGTGTGCGATCTGCCCGGTGCAGAACGCGCGCACGTCGTCCTCGGTCATCTGCTCGTCCGCGCGCAGCACGATCCACGCGCACAGCTCCTCGCCGTACTTCGCATCGGGCACGCCGAATACCTGCGCGCTCTGGATCTTCGGATGGCGGAACAGGAATTCCTCGATCTCGCGCGGATAGACGTTCTCGCCGCCGCGAATCACCATGTCCTTCAGGCGGCCGACGATGTTGCAGTAGCCGTCCGCGTCGAGCGTCGCGAGGTCGCCCGTATGCATCCAGCCGTCGACCAGCACCTCGCGCGTCTTCGCGTCGTCGTCCCAGTAGCCGAGCATCACCGAATAGCCCTTCGTGCACAGCTCGCCCGTCGCGCCGACCGGCACGATGTCGCCGCTCGGATCGACGATCTTCACTTCGAGATGCGGCTGGATACGGCCGACCGTCGTCGTGCGCTTTTCCAGCGGATCGTCGGTCGAGCTCTGGAACGACACGGGGCTCGTCTCCGTCATCCCGTACGCGATCGTGATTTCGGAAAGATGCATCTGCGACACGACGCGCTTCATCGTCTCGATCGGGCACGGCGAGCCGGCCATGATCCCGGTGCGCAGCGTCGACAGGTCGAATGTCGGGAATGCCGGATGATCGAGCTCGGCGATGAACATCGTCGGCACGCCATGCAGCGCGGTGCAGCGCTCCTCGGCCACCGCCGCGAGCGTCGCCACCGGGTCGAACGCTTCGCCGGGGAACACCATCGCGGCGCCCTTCGACACGCAGGCGAGCACGGCCAGCACCATCCCGAAGCAGTGATAGAGCGGCACCGGGATGCAGAGCGAATCCTGTTCGGTGAAACGCATCGCCATCGCGATCGAGCGCGCGTTGTTGACGACGTTGCGGTGCGTGAGCGTCGCGCCCTTCGGGCTGCCGGTCGTGCCGCTCGTGAACTGGATATTGATCGGATCGTTGGCCGTGAGCGCCGCGCCGATCGCATCGAGCAGCGCCGGATCGACGGCCTGGCGGCCGCGCGCCATCAGGTCCGCGAAGCGGAACATGCCGGCAGGCGCCACCTCGCCCATCGACACGATCGTGCGCAGTTTCGGCACGCGCGCCGCATGCAGGTCGCCCGGCGTCGCGGTCGCGAGCTCCGGCGCGAGGGTCTGCAGCATCTCGACGTACGCGGAGCTCTTGAAGCGCTCGGCCGCGATCACGGCCTTGCAGCCGACCTTGTTCAGCGCGTATTCGAGTTCCGACAGCCGGTAGGCCGGGTTGATGTTGACGAGCACCGCGCCGATTCGCGCGGTCGCGAACTGCGTGAGCAGCCATTCGCTGCGGTTCGGCGACCAGATGCCGACGCAGTCGCCCTTCACGATCCCGAGCGCGGCGAGGCCCGCCGCCAGCACATCGACCTCGTTCGCGAACTCGCGCCAGGTCCAGCGCACCTGCTGCTCGCGGAACACGACCGCCGGGCGGTCGGGGAAGCGGCCGGCCGTGTCGAGCAGGAACCGGCCGATCGTCGCGTCGGATAGCGGCACGTCGGTCGCGCCGCGCACGTACGACAGTCCGTTTTCGGGCGCGATCAGCGCCCCCTTGCCAAGGTCTGCTGCCATCGATGTCTCCGTCCGTTTTTGTCTGATCGGCCCGCGCGCGCCTGCTGCGCGCCTCCGCCGCACGATCGCGACGGCCGGCCTCACCGCGGATGATGCCGCGCTCCGCTGACGATACTCTGACATCGAATCGCGGCGGACGGGTGAAATAGCACGACCGGCCGATACGATCCGGCCCGCAAAAAGATGGACGAAATGCAGGCGAAACGCGGGCGAAAAAAAAGCAGCCCGAAGGCTGCTTTCTTTCGCGGGATACGCGGCGCGGCTCAGTGCCGGCTGCGGATCTTCGCCAGACGCTGGATCGCCTCGAGCTGCGCCATCGCGGTCGCGAGCTCGGATTGCGCTTTCGCGAGGTCGAGATCCGACTTCGCGTTCTGCAGCGTTTCCTCGGCACGCTTGCGCGCTTCCTCGGCTTTCGCCGCGTCGAGGTCCTTGCCGCGGATCGCGGTATCGGCGAGCACCGTCACGGCGCCCGGCTGCACTTCGAGAATGCCGCCTGCGACGAACACGAATTCGTCGTTGCCGCCCTCGACCTCGATGCGCACCGCACCCGGACGAATCCGGGTAATGAGCGGCGTGTGACCCGGCAGAATGCCCAGCTCACCCGTTTCGCCCGGCAGCGCGACGAATTTCGCCTCGCCCGAGAAGATCTGCTCTTCCGCGCTGACGACGTCTACTTTGATGGTTGCCATATCGACTCCAATCTCATCCACGGGTTGAGCGTATTGCGGCCGGCGCAGGCGGCCGGAATACAAGTCATCACTGACTTATCGTTCCGGCCGGCGCTCGCCGGCTTGCGACTCACTCAGCCCTTACTGGATCTTCTTGGCCTTTTCGAAGGCTTCGTCGATCGTGCCGACCATGTAGAACGCCTGTTCCGGCAGGTGGTCGCACTCGCCGTCGACGATCATCTTGAAGCCACGGATCGTTTCCTTCAGCGGCACGTACTTGCCCGGCGAGCCCGTGAACACTTCAGCGACGTGGAACGGCTGCGACAGGAAACGCTGGATCTTACGCGCACGTGCGACCGACAGCTTGTCTTCCGGCGACAGTTCGTCCATGCCCAGAATCGCGATGATGTCGCGCAGTTCCTTGTAGCGCTGCAGCGTCTGCTGAACGCGACGGGTGATCGAGTAGTGCTCTTCACCGATCACGTTCGGGTCGATCTGGCGCGACGTCGAGTCGAGCGGGTCGACCGCCGGGTAGATACCCAGCGAAGCGATGTCACGCGACAGAACGACGGTTGCGTCCAGGTGGCCGAAGGTGGTTGCCGGCGACGGGTCGGTCAAGTCGTCCGCAGGGACGTACACGGCCTGAACCGACGTAATCGAGCCCTTCTTGGTCGACGTGATGCGCTCTTGCAGCTTGCCCATTTCTTCAGCCAGCGTCGGCTGATAACCCACTGCCGACGGCATACGACCGAGCAGTGCCGACACTTCGGTACCGGCCAGCGTGAAACGGTAGATGTTGTCGACGAAGAACAGCACGTCGAGGCCCTCGTCACGGAAGTGCTCGGCCATCGTCAGGCCGGTCAGCGCGACGCGCAGACGGTTGCCCGGCGGCTCGTTCATCTGGCCGTACACCAGCGCGACCTTGTCGAGAACGTTCGAGTCCTTCATTTCGTGGTAGAAGTCGTTCCCTTCACGGGTACGCTCGCCCACGCCCGCGAACACGGAGTAACCGCCGTGTTCCTTCGCGATGTTGTTGATGAGCTCCATCATGTTGACGGTCTTGCCCACGCCTGCACCACCGAACAGGCCAACCTTGCCGCCCTTTGCGAACGGGCAGATCAGGTCGATGACCTTGATACCCGTTTCGAGCAGTTCGGTCGACGGCGACAGTTCGTCGAACGCCGGTGCCTTCTGGTGGATCGAACGCGTCACGTCGCTCTCGATCGGGCCGGCTTCGTCGATCGGACGGCCGAGCACGTCCATGATTCGGCCGAGGGTCGGCTTGCCGACCGGCACCGAGATCGGCTTCGCCGTGTTCTTCACGGTCAGGCCGCGGCGCAGGCCGTCGGATGCACCCAGACAAATGGTACGGACCACGCCGTCACCCAGCTGCTGCTGGACTTCGAGCGTCAGTTCCGAGCCATCGAGAATGAGCGCGTCGTAGATCTTCGGCATGCTGTCGCGCGGGAATTCCACGTCGATAACGGCGCCGATGCACTGTACGATCTTGCCTTCTACCAAAGCAGCAGTACTCATCGCTTTTCCTTTAAATACCTGATTCTTTACTCGCGCAAAGGCGCAGTTGTCGTCCCGGGCGCGCGCTTAAACAGCGGCTGCGCCGCCGACGATCTCCGACAGTTCTTTCGTGATCGCGGCCTGACGGCTCTTGTTGTATACGAGCTGCAGTTCGCTGATCACCGTCTTCGCGTTGTCGGACGCGGCCTTCATCGCGACCATGCGCGCCGATTGCTCGGACGCCATGTTTTCCGCGACGGCCTGGTACACCAGCGCCTCGACGTAACGCACGAGCAGTTCGTCGACGACTGCCTGCGCGTCCGGCTCGTAGATGTAGTCCCACGACGTCGCCGGCGTACCGTCATCGGCTTCGAAGTGGTCCGACGACAGCGGCAGCAGCTGCTCGATCACGGCTTCCTGCTTCATCGTGTTGACGAAGCGCGTGTAAGCGATATAAACCGCCGACAGCTTGCCTTCCGAGTACAGATCGAGCTGCGTCTTCACGGCGCCGATCAGCTTGTCCAGGTGCGGGGTGTCGCCGAGGTGCACGACCTGCGACATCACCTTCGCGCCGAAGCGGTTCAGGAACCCGAGGCCCTTGCCGCCGATCGCGGTGGCTTCGACCTTCTGGCCCTTCTCTTCCAGCTCCTTGAACTTCTGCACCGTCGCACGCAGCACGTTGGTGTTCAGACCACCGCACAGACCCTTGTCCGTCGTGACGAGGATGATGCCGGCCGTCTGCGCGCCGTCGTTCGCCACCATGAACGGGTGACGGTACTCGGGGTTCGCACGGCTCATGTGCGCGGCGATGGCACGGACCTTGTCTGCATACGGACGAGCGGCGCGCATGCGTTCCTGCGCGCGACGCATCTTCGATGCAGCCACCATCTCCATCGCCTTCGTGATCTTGCGCGTGTTCTGCACGCTCTTGATCTTGCCGCGAATTTCCTTCATTCCAGCCATAGCTTGCTCCTTGACCAAGGCGGCGCGGGCGCATCAGCACCCGCGCGGCCTCAGTGTGTCACTCGCGGATCAATAGGCACCGGACTTCTTGAAGGCTTCGATCGCCGAGCGCAGCGCGCCTTCGTCGTCCTTCGAGAGATCCTTGGTGTCTTCGATGCGCTTGATGAGGTCAGCGTGGCTGGTCTTCAGGTTGTCGCGCAGGCCCTTCTCGAACGGCAGCACTTGCTTGACGTCGAGATCGTCGAGGTAGCCGTTGTTCGCGGCGTACAGCGACACGGCCAGTTCCCAGACCTGCAGCGGCTGGTACTGCGGCTGCTTCAGCAGTTCCGTCACGCGGCGGCCGCGCTCGAGCTGCTTGCGGGTCGCTTCGTCGAGGTCCGATGCGAACTGCGCGAATGCGGCCAGTTCACGGTACTGCGCGAGGTCGGTACGGATACCGCCCGACAGCTTCTTCACGACCTTCGTCTGCGCGGCGCCACCGACACGCGACACCGACACGCCGGCGTTGATTGCCGGGCGGATGCCTGCGTTGAACAGGTCGGTTTCCAGGAAGATCTGGCCGTCGGTAATCGAGATCACGTTCGTCGGAACGAACGCGGTCACGTCGCCAGCCTGCGTTTCGATGACCGGCAGTGCCGTCAGCGAGCCGCTCTTGCCCTTCACTTCGCCGTTCGTGAACTTCTCGACGTACTCTTCCGACACGCGAGCCGCACGCTCCAGCAGACGCGAGTGCAGATAGAACACGTCGCCCGGGTACGCTTCACGGCCCGGCGGGCGGCGCAGCAGCAGCGAGATCTGACGGTATGCCCAGGCCTGCTTGGTCAAGTCGTCATAGATGATCAGCGCGTCTTGGCCACGGTCGCGGAAGTATTCGCCCATCGTGCAGCCGGCGTACGGTGCCAGGTACTGCATCGCAGCCGAATCCGACGCCGAAGCGGCGACGACGATCGTGTATTCCATCGCGCCCGTTTCTTCGAGCTTGCGAACCACGTTCATGATCGACGAAGCCTTCTGGCCGATCGCGACGTAGATACAGATCAGGTCCTTGCCCTTCTGGTTGATGATCGCGTCGAGCGCCACCGCGGTCTTGCCGCACTGACGGTCGCCGATGATCAGCTCACGCTGGCCACGGCCGATCGGCACCATCGCGTCGATCGACTTGATGCCCGTCTGCACCGGCTGCGACACCGACTTACGCCAGATCACGCCCGGGGCGATCTTTTCGATCGCGTCGGTCAGCTTCGCGTTGACCGGGCCCTTGCCGTCGATCGGGTTGCCGAGCGCGTCGACCACGCGGCCGACGAGTTCCGGGCCGACCGGGACTTCGAGAATGCGGCCCGTCGTCTTGACGATGTCGCCTTCCGAGATGTGTTCGTATTCGCCGAGAATCACCGCGCCGACCGAGTCGCGCTCGAGGTTCAGCGCGAGACCGAACGTGTTGCCCGGAAACTCGAGCATTTCGCCCTGCATCACGTCCGACAGGCCGTGGATACGCACGATACCGTCGGTCACGGAGATCACGGTGCCCTGGTTGCGAACGTCTGCGCTCGCTTCAAGGCCCTGGATCCGGCTCTTGATCAGCTCGCTGATCTCAGAGGGATTGAGTTGCATTATTCGCTCCTGATAGTCAATTCTGTTGCGTGCCGGCGTGGCGCTCAGGCGGTCAAGGCAGCCTGCATCGATGCGAGGCGCGCGCGAACCGAGGTGTCGAGCACTTCGTCGCCGACCGTCACGCGCACGCCGCCGATCAGCGACGAATCGACTTCGACCGTCGGTTTCAGCTTGCGCTTGAACTTGCGTTCGAGGCCCGAGACGAGACTGTCGAGATCCGCGCCGTTCAGCGGGAACGCGCTCACGATCTCGGCGTCGGCTGCGCCTTCACGTTCGTTCTTGAGCGCCTCGAACTGCTCGGCAATTTCCGGCAGCAGCGCGATGCGATGATTGTCGACCAGCATCTGCACGAAGTTCTTCGCTTCGGCGCCGGCCGCGACGGGCGACTTCACCGCAGCAAGCAGCAACTCGGCTACTTGCGTGCGCGTCACCTTCGGGCTCGACGCGACCGACAGTACTTCCGGCAGACGCGCAACCTGGGCCAGCTCTTGCACGAGCGTGGACCAGGCGGCGATGTCACCGCCCTCGGCCACGCGGAACAGCGCTTCTGCGTAAGGGCGGGCGATGGTTGCAAGTTCGGCCATGATCAGAGCTCGGCTTTCAGTTGATTCAGCAGTTGGGCGTGGGCCGTTTGATCGACTTCGCGCTTCAGGATCTGCTCGGCGCCCTTCACGGCCAGCGCGGCGACTTCGCCACGCAGCGCTTCGCGCGCCTTCACGATTTGCTGTTCTGCTTCCGCCTTCGCCTGGGCGACGATGCGGGCGGCTTCAGCCTGGGCGTTGGCCTTGATTTCCTCGGCGACCGCCTGGGCACGCTTTTCAGCGTCGGCGATGCGCTGCTGGCCGTCGTTGCGGGCCTGCGCGAGTTCCTGGTCCACGCGCTTGTGCGCTGCGTCGAGTTCCGCCTTGCCCTTCTCCGCGGCGGCGAGGCCGTCGGCGATCTTCTTCGAACGTTCGTCGAGGGCGTTGATCAACGGCGGCCACACGAATTTCATCGTGAACCACGCGAGGACCAGGAACACGACCATTTGCGCAAACAGAGTTGCGTTGAGATTCACGGTGTTTCCTTATCTGCTATTCCGGAAAAATGAAACGGTAAGGCGCTCATCGAGTTGCATTCGATCAGCGCCCCAAGTCTCCGTTCCGCCCTGCGCCGGCTCACGCCGGACGCATATTTCCGAGGAACCTTAGCCTGCGAGCTTCGACAGGAGCGGGTTCGCGAACGCGAACAGCATTGCGACACCAACGCCGATCAGGAATGCAGCGTCGATCAGACCAGCCAGCAGGAACATCTTCGTTTGCAGCGGGTTGATGAGTTCCGGCTGACGTGCGCAGGCTTCGATGTACTTGCCACCCATCAGCGCGATACCGATACAGGCGCCGATTGCACCCAGGCCGATGATGATGCCGATACCGATGGCGGTCAGACCCTGGATGTTGGCGATGTAAGCTTGCATGATCACTCCTTTGTGAAAAGACTTGGAACTGAGATTTAAAAAACTAAAACGAAGACTCTTTGTTGCACGCCACGCTTAGTGCGTGTCGTGCGCCTGGCCGAGATACACCAGCGTCAGCATCATGAAAATGAATGCCTGCAACAGAACAATCAGAATGTGGAAGATTGCCCAGACGCTACCCGCGATCACATGACCAACGAAGCCGAGGAACGTTGCGTCGCCACCGAAGCTCCACATGCTGCCGAGCAGGGCGATCAACAGGAACAACAGCTCACCCGCGTACATGTTGCCGAACAGCCGCATGCCGAGCGAAACGGTCTTTGCAACGTATTCGACGATGTTGAGCGCGAGGTTCGGGATCCACAGCGCCGGGTGGCCGCCGAACGGCGCCGACAGCAGCTCATGCGCAAAGCCGCCCGCGCCCTTGATCTTGATGCTGTAGTAGATCATCAGGACGAACACGCCGAGCGCGATGCCGAGCGTGCCGTTCAGGTCGGCCGTCGGGACGATGCGATGGTGGGAAATCACGTCCGACAGACCGAGCAGGCCGATCACGCGGCCCGGCAGGTCGACCGGGAGGAAGTCGAGGGAGTTCATCAGCGCGACCCACACGAACACCGTGAGGGCGAGCGGCGCGATGAAGGTACGATTGCCGTGGACGATGGCCTTCGACTGGTCTTCGACCATTTCGACGAGCATCTCGATCGCGCACTGGAAACGGCCCGGCACGCCCGACGTCGCCTTGCGGGCGGCCAGACGCAGCAGGACGATCGTCACGATGCCGCAAACGATCGACCAGAACAGCGTGTCGAGATTCCAGACGTGAATGTCGAAAATCGACGTCTGATGCGAGGTGGAGAAATTCTGCAAGTGGTGCGCAATGTACTCGGACGGATCCGGACCGCGCGTGCCTTCGCTAGCTGCCATATCGTTAATGCCACCCAAATTGTCGAAAATCGTTTTGCCCCGTTCCGCAACACGCTATTGCGGGAACGGGCCGGTGCGGTTCGTTGTCGAAACCGCACGCTGCTTGTTCCTTACCGCCAGGCCAGCGCGATCCAGTACGTCTTCAGCACGACGAGGTACGTGACGAGGAACGGCACCCAGTGCACGCCGGCCCAGCCGAACGCCACCGCGGTGAACATCCCGATCGTCAGAGCCAGTTTCAGGGCTTCGCCCATCACCCAGCTCATCACGGTGGCCGAGCCACCTGCCTTCAGTCGTGCCACGAATACCGCACTGGGCACCCAGCCGATCGCTCCGCCCAGAAACGCGGATTGCGCAGCGGCGCCCGGCGACTTCGAAAACAGCCACCACGCCAGCGTTGCAACCAGGGACAGGACCACTTGCGCGAACACCACCTTGTAGGGGGTCACGCGCGAGGGCTTGCTCACGTTCGGGCCAAACAGCCTTTCGGCCTCGGCCCGCGTCAGCGGAACGATGTTGTTATCTTGCTGCTCGACATCCCAGTCATCGTCGGATTCACGCCGCGCGCCAACCGCCGAAGCGGTGCGTTGCGTGCGCTGATCATCGTGCCTGTCGTCCGGCGCCTGACCCGCCATCGCAATCTTCCGCAGAATCCTTCAAACCGACCCCAAGCTTTCTGAAAGCTTTCAGGGGTGCCTAGCTAACAAATCCGGGCGATTGTAAGCGATAGTTGCAAGTGATTCAAGGCTTTAGACGCGACAAAAACCTGCATAAAACGACGCCTCATGATGTGAAAAAACGCCCGATTCGACGACGTACGATGACAGTTGTAAGGTCGGTTTTTCGCACCGGTATTTCCTGCGCGAAAAAGTCCGGTGACGGGGTAAATGGCGGGGAAACGATGCCTGATGCGGGCCAGGCGGAAGCGGTGCGATCGCCGCGGGAAATGGGCTGCAAGCGAACCATCTCGAATGACTCGGCGCAACGCGGCGGAACAAGCAACGCGCGGCGACCGGACCACCACGCGCGACGCATGAAATTCGCCGGATGTTCGCGCATCGATTCATCCAATCAGTTGTCGCGCCGCCACAGATGTTCGACTGTGAGTTGCGGCACTTATCAACAATCCTGATCACTGCGCACGCTGTGCGCCCTGCCCGTCACCCGAGCGGCATGCCTGTGCCGCACGCACCGGCTCGCTCAACCGTGCATGAGCAACCACGCACCGAGCGCCGCGCTCACCAGCGCGAACGGAATCGAAACGAGGTGGAACGGCAGCCACATGCGCGGCTCCTTCGCGAGACGCACTGCGATCAGGTTCGCGAGCGAGCCGATCGCGAAACCGAAGCCGCCGACCGATACGCCGAACGCAAGCGCGCGCCAGTCGTGCGTGAACTCCGACAGCAGGATCGCGGCCGGCACGTTGCTGATCACCTGTGACAGCACGGCGCCGGCGGCATAGACGCGCAGCGGCGAATCGAGTTGCGCGTGCGCGATCGCGTCGTGCACGACGGGCAGCGCAGCCGCGCTGCGCAGCACGACGAACATCAGCACGAAGATCAGCAGCAGCAGCCAGTCGATCTTCAGGACTGCGTCACGTTTGACGGCGAATAGCACGATGGCGACACCGACGAGGCCCGGCAGCGGATGGTGCGCATCGGCGAGCAGCACGAACGCGGCGAACAGCACGGCCGCGATCAGCGCGTGCATGCGCTGTACGGGCAACGCGGCGGCGTCGCCCGACAAGTCGAGCGGCTTCGCGCGAAACATCAACGCGGTCAGCACGAGCAGCAGCGCCATCAGCGCGAGGGCGAGCGGCCCGAGCGTGACCACGAAACGACCGAACGACACGCCGCTCAACTGCCATAGGAAAAGATTCTGCGGATTGCCGAGCGGTGTCGCGACGGACCCCGCGTTGACGGCCAGCGCGACGACGATCACGAGCCGCCGGAACGGCAGCGGTGTCAGCGCGCGCAGCGACACCATCAACGGCACGACGACGAACAAGGCGACGTCGTTGGTGAGCCACATCGACAGCACGGCGGCGAAGCCGACGAGCAGCATCGCGAGCCCGCGTTCGGAATGCACGTGATGCACGATGCGATGCGCGAGCCACATCAGGCAGCCGGACAACTCGAGCGCCTTGGTCAGCATCAGCAGGCCCGCGAGCGTCGCGACCGTCTGCCAGTCGACGCGTTCGGCCAGTACCGAAAATGGTTGCGGACGCACCCATTGCAGCACGATCAGCCCAAGCGCAAGCACCGACAGCACCGGTTCCTGCGCAAGCCAGCCGAGCCACCGGCGCGGTGCCGGTGCACCCGTTTGCTCCATGGCCGGCCCGTTATTCTTCCGTTGCGACGTTGCCGCGCAGTCGCGCGAGAATGCCCTCGAGTGCATCGAGGTTGCCGAAGTCGATCAGCACCTGCCCTCGCCCGCGGCGGCCCAGCTTGATCTTCACCGTCGACGCGAGCAGGTCCGACAACTCCTCTTCGAGGCGACGCGTATCGCGGCCGCCATCGTCCTTCGCACGCGCCTTCACGGCCGGCGCTTCCTTCGTCGTGTGCGAGACGAGCTTCTCGGTCTCGCGCACCGACATGCGCTTGTTGACCACCTGATGCGCGAGCGTGATCTGCGTGGCCGCGTCGACCGCGAGCAGCGCGCGTGCGTGCCCCATGTCGAGATCGCCGGCCAGCAGCATCGTCTGCACCGGCGATGCGAGGTTAAGCAGGCGCAGCAGGTTCGATACCGCGCTGCGCGAACGGCCGACCGATTCGGCCGCCTGTTCGTGCGTGAAACCAAACTCGTCGAGCAGGCGCTGGATACCGTGTGCCTCTTCGAGCGGATTCAGATCCTCGCGCTGGATGTTCTCGATCAGCGCCATCGCGGCGGCAGCCTGATCGGATACGTCCTTCACGAGCACCGGCACTTCATCGAGGCCGGCCAGGCGCGCCGCGCGGAAACGCCGCTCGCCCGCGATGATCTCGTATTTGTCTGATGAAATGGGCCGTACCAGGATCGGCTGCATCACGCCCTGCGCGCGAATGCTGGCCGCGAGCTCCTGCAAGCTGCCCTCGTCCATCCGCGTACGCGGCTGGTACTTGCCGGCTTGCAGCTTGCCGAGCGCGAGCGTGTTCGGTGCCCCTTCGATCTTCACCGCTTCGGTGATATCGGCACTGCCGCCGAGCAGCGCTTCGAGGCCACGTCCCAAGCCCTTCTTCTTTGGTACCGCGTTCATGTCTTTCTTCCTCGCTTCGCTCATGTCCGGATCACGACACCTCGAACGCGCGCACGCGCTCGATCATTTCGGCACCGAACTGGATATACGCTTGCGCACCGCGCGAACTGCGGTCGAACACGACGCCCGGCAACCCGTAACTCGGCGCTTCCGCCAGGCGCACGTTGCGCGGAATCACCGCGTCGAACACCTTGTCGCCGAAGTGCGCTTTCAGTTGATCGGAGACTTGCTGCTGCAGCGTGATGCGCGGGTCGAACATCACGCGCAGCAAGCCGATGATCTTCAGGTCGCGGTTCATGTTCGCGTGAACCTGCTTGATCGTATTGACGAGGTCCGACAGCCCTTCCAGCGCGAAGTACTCGCACTGCATCGGGATCACGACGCCATGCGCCGCGCACAGTCCGTTCAGCGTCAGCAGCGACAGCGTCGGCGGGCAATCGATCAGCACGAAATCGTAGTCGTCGGCCACGCGCTCGAGCGCGGCCTTCAGGCGGCGCTCGCGGTTGTCGATGCTGATCAGTTCGATCTCCGCGCCGGACAGCTCACGATTGGCGGGAAGCACGTCGTAGGTGACGCCCTCCGGACGCACGCGCGCATCGGCCACCGACACGCCGTCGACCAGCACTTCGTACACGGTCGCTTCGCAGGCGGCCTTGTCGATCCCGCTGCCCATCGTCGCGTTGCCCTGCGGGTCGAGATCGATCAACAGGACTCGTTGCTCCTGCGCTGCAAGGCTTGCGGCGAGATTGACCGATGTCGTCGTCTTGCCGACGCCCCCCTTCTGGTTCGCAACGCAGAAGATCTTTGCCATCGTTGGTGTGTTCCCTTTACCTTCAAACAAACGGCGCGCTACCGCGCGCCTTCAATTCGCGTCGTCGACGGCCACTTCGAACAGATGCCGCTCCGCATCGAGCATCGGCACCGCCAGCCGGATCGTCTGCGTGACACGGCTGCCTTCCGGCAACCGCGCAATCTCGTCGTCCGGGTGAACGCCCTTCATCGCCCAGATCGAACCGCCCGGCGCGACCAGATGTCGAGCAAGTTTAACGAAGTCGGACAGATCCGCGAAAGCGCGGGATACGATCATGTCGAATTTTTCCGGCACTTCGACACCCGGTTGCAGCGATTCGACCCGCCCGGTGACCACCGACAGGTTCGCGAGCTTCAGCTCTGCGCGCATCTGCGTCTGGAAGGCAGACTTCTTCTGCACGATATCGTTCAGCGTGACCTGCCAGCCCGGCTCGACGATCGCGAGCACGATACCGGGCAGCCCGCCGCCCGAGCCGACGTCGAGCACGCGCGCCGACGTACGGCCGCGCAGATGCGGGACGATGGAAAGCGAATCGAGGATGTGCTGGATCAGCATCTGCTTCGGGTCGCGGATCGCGGTCAGGTTGTAGACCGCGTTCCACTTGCCGAGCAGCGCGACATAATCGAGCAACTGGTTGCGTTGCGTATCCGTCAGCGTGAGGTCGAGCGCCGCCGTACCTTCGACGAGCATCCCTTCCAGTACGTCCCGATTAACCGCCGGCGCGCGACGCGCCGTCATTGTTGCGTCGGGACGGCGCCGTCCCCCTGCTCCGCGGCCTCTGCCGCCGTACCGTTACGGCGGCCCAGGCCGCGACGCTTCAGGTGCACCATCAGCAGCGAGATTGCCGCCGGTGTGACGCCCGAGATACGCGACGCCTGCCCGATCGTTTCCGGCCGGAATTCGTTGAGCTTCTGGCTCACCTCGAATGACAGGCCGCGCACTTCGCGGTAATCGATACCGTCCGGCAGACGTGTGTTCTCGTTCGCGTCGTTGCGCTCGATTTCGGACGCCTGACGCTCGATATAGCCCTGATACTTGATGCCGATCTCGACCTGCTCCTTGATCTGCTCGAGCAGCACCGGATCGTCCGCCAGCGGCTCCGCGGGGCCGCACTCGCCGCCCTTCAGTCCGCACACGCCGTCGTAGCTCACGCCCGGCCGACGCAGCAGTTCGGCGAGGCTGTACTCGTGATCGATCGCCTTGCCGAGCAACGCCGTCGCTTCTTCCGCCGGCAGCGTCTTCGGCGTGACCCAGGTCGACTTCAGGCGTTCGGTTTCACGTGAAACAGCGTCGCGCTTCCGGCTGAATGCGTCCCAACGCGCATCGTCAACGAGCCCGAGCTCGCGGCCGATTTCGGTCAGACGCATGTCGGCATTGTCTTCGCGCAGGCTCAGGCGATACTCGGCGCGGCTCGTGAACATGCGGTACGGCTCGGCCACGCCGCGCGTGACGAGATCGTCGACCAGCACGCCCAGATAGGCCTGATCGCGACGCGGGCACCACGCATCCTTCTCCTGCACGTAGCGGCCCGCATTGAGGCCGGCCAACAGCCCCTGCGCCGCCGCTTCTTCGTAGCCGGTCGTGCCATTGATCTGGCCCGCAAAGAACAGCCCATTGATCGCCTTCGTCTCGAGCGACGCCTTCAGCGCGCGCGGGTCGAAGTAGTCGTACTCGATCGCGTAGCCGGGGCGCAGGATGTGCGCGTTCTCGAGGCCGGGCATCGAATGCACGAGTTCGAGTTGGACATCGAACGGCAGGCTGGTCGAGATCCCATTCGGGTAGAACTCGTGGGTCGTCAGCCCTTCCGGCTCGAGGAAGATCTGGTGCGACTCCTTCGAGGCGAACCGGTGGATCTTGTCCTCGATCGACGGGCAATAGCGCGGGCCGACGCCTTCGATCACGCCTGTATACATAGGCGAACGATCGAGACCGCCGCGAATGATGTCGTGCGTGCGCTCGTTCGTGTGTGTGACCCAGCACGGCAGCTGCTGCGGATGCTGTTCAGCGCGGCCCAGGAACGAAAACACGGGAATCGGATCGAGGTCACCCGGCTGCTCGTCGAGCTTCGAGAAGTCGATCGTGCGACCGTCGATACGCGGCGGCGTACCGGTCTTCAGCCGGCCCTGCGGCAGCTTCAGCTCCTTCAGGCGCGACGACAGCGACACGGCCGCCGGATCGCCCGCGCGACCGCCCGTGTAGTTGTTCAGGCCGACGTGGATCTTGCCGTCGAGGAACGTCCCGGCCGTCAGCACGACCGCGCGAGCGCGAAAGCGGATGCCGATCTGCGTAACGGCGCCGACCACGCGGTCGCCTTCGACCATCAGGTCGTCGACAGCCTGCTGGAACAGCCACAGGTTCGGCTGATTTTCGAGCCGATGGCGGATCGCGGCCTTGTACAGGATACGATCGGCCTGAGCGCGTGTCGCGCGCACGGCCGGGCCCTTCGACGAATTGAGGATCCGGAACTGAATACCGCTTTCATCCGTCGCGGCGGCCATTGCGCCGCCGAGCGCATCGACTTCCTTGACCAGATGGCCCTTGCCAATACCGCCGATCGACGGATTGCAGCTCATCTGCCCAAGCGTTTCGATGTTGTGGGTCAGCAGCAGTGTCTTCGCGCCCATACGGGCCGACGCCAGCGCGGCTTCCGTGCCGGCATGGCCGCCACCGACGACGATGACGTCAAATTCTGTGGGAAAAAGCATGGTGGATTCCGTACGCGGAGCTGCGCACGAACCTATCAGAGAAATGTATGGGCCGAATTATAGCGGGTTCGCTTTTCACCCGAAGGCCATCCGAATGGTAGGGCCTGTGCATTTGGGCGTTTTTTTCGCTGTGAGCGAGCGGATTTGTCGTTCCGAGCCGCCGTGGCAATGCTTCGCGCGGTTCAATGCACATCTTCGCGCCTGTGCAAAAACCGGAGTACTAGCCCCCAACAGGCGTGGAACGCCTGACTCGACCCGGCGCCTGTGCCCGGCACAAGAGGCGAACGCGATGCCCTGTGCCCCTCATCCACACAGCATTTCTGTCGATTGTCCGGGCGCTTATCCACCGAGATGCGGTGCGTCGCCCAGCCTGCGGGGGCCTAACAGCCGGCACCGCACAGCGCTTCCGATTGTTCCCGCATGACTTATCCCCGGCCTTGAACCGTCGAAGCCTCGACACTCGTGGCTCACAAACAAAAGCGGCGTGTTTCACGTGAAACACGCCGCCCGTTTCCCGCCCACCGCGTCACCAATCAAGCCGTCTTCTTCGCCAACCCCAGATACGTCTCGATCACCTGCGGATTCTGCGCAAGCTCGGCCGCCGGCCCTTCCAGCGCAAACTCGCCCGTCTCCAGCACGTAGCCGTAGTCCGAGATCTGCAACGCAGCCCGCGCGTTCTGTTCGATCAGCAGCGTCGCCACGCCCGTACCGCGCAACGCGCTGATGATATGAAAGATCTCCTTCACGATCAGCGGCGCCAGCCCGAGGCTCGGCTCGTCGAGCATCAGCAGGTCGGGCTTGCCCATCAGCGCACGGCCGACCGCCAGCATCTGCCGCTCGCCGCCGGACAACGTGCCGGCCGCCTGCCTGCGGCGCTCCTTCAGCCGCGGAAACAGCGCGAACACGTGATCGAGCTGATCGAGGAAGTTCGATTCCCCCGCCTGCTTGCGCCGATACGCGCCCAGCACGAGGTTGTCTTCGACCGTCATCGTGCTGAACAGCTCGCGCTTCTCCGGTACGAGGCACATGCCGCGGGCGACACGCTGCTCGACCGGCAACGCGCCGACGTCGTTGCCGCGATACACGACCGCGCCCGACGCATGCCCCGTTACCGGCAGCGCCCCCATGATCGCGTTCAGCAGCGTCGATTTACCGGCGCCATTCGGGCCGATCACGCTGACGATCTGCCCCGCCCCGACCTTGATTGCGGCCCCGTGCAGCGCCTCGACCTTCCCGTACCGCACCGCCAGCCCGCGCACTTCGAGAATCGGCATCGTCGTGTCCGTCATCACTCCACCCCGCCCAGATACGCTTCCAGCACGGCCGGGTCCTGCTGCACATCCTGCGGCAGCCCTTCCGCGATCCGCGTGCCGAATTCCATCACCACCAGCCGGTCGGTGAGATTCATCACGAAATCCATGTCATGTTCCACGAGCAACACGCTCATGCCTTCGGCCTTCAGCCGCCGCAGCAGGTCGGCGAGTTGCTGTTTCTCCTGGTAACGCAGCCCCGCGGCCGGTTCGTCGAGCAACAGCAGCGTCGGATCGCAGCACAGCGCCCGCGCGATTTCGAGAATCCGCTGCTGGCCGAGCGCGAGACTGCCTGCTTCGTCGTACATGTGCTTCTCGAGCCCGACGCGGCGGATCTGGCGCGCGGCTTCGGCCAGCAACTGCGCTTCCTCGTGCGCATTGAGCCGCGCGATGCTGCGCCACACGCCGGTATGACCACGCAGGTGGGCGCCGATCGCGACGTTCTCGAGCACCGTCATCGCCGGCAACAGCTTCACGTGCTGGAACGTGCGACCGATGCCGCGGCGCACGATCTGACGCGACGTCAGCCCGTCGATGCGCTCGCCACGGAACGTGATCGCACCGCCAGTGGGCCTCAGCACCCCGGTCACGAGGTTGAACGTGGTCGACTTGCCCGCGCCGTTCGGGCCGATCAGCCCGATGATCTGCCCCGCTTTCACGTCGAAGCTGACGTCGTTGACGGCCACCAGCCCGCCGAACTGCTTGCGTGCGTTGTCGACGACCAGCAGAGGCTCGCCGGCCACGGGTTTCGCGCGCTGCGGCAGCGGGTCGGCCTGCTCCGGCACATGCGCGCGCGGTCCGCGCGGGAACAGCCTCGCGACGAACGGCCATACGCCCTGGCGCGCGTACTGCAGCAGCAGCACCATCAGCACGCCGAACACGATGATTTCGAAGTTGCCTTCCGAGCCGAGCAGCTTCGGCAGCAGCGTCTGCAGGTAGTCCTGCAGGACGGTCAGGATCGCGGCGCCGAGCACCGCGCCCCACACGTGCGACACGCCGCCCACCACGGCCATGAACAGGAATTCGATCCCGTGGTTCAGGCCGAACGGCGTCGGGTTCACCGCGCGTTGCAGGTGCGCGTACAGGAAGCCCGATACCGCCGCGAGCACGGCTGCGTAGACGAAGATCACGACGCGCATCCACGCGGTGTTCACGCCCATCGCCTCGGCCATCACGCCGCCGCCGCGCAGCGCGCGGATCGCGCGACCCGGGCGGCTGTTCAGCAGATTCTGTACCGACACGATCGCGGCCAGCACCACGGCCCAGATCAGGAAATACAGGCTGCGGCCGCTCTCGAGCACGATGCCGAACAGGTTCAGCGCCGGAATCCCGTTGATCCCGTCGTACTTGCCGAGCAGTTCGAGGTTGCCGAACAGGTAGAACAGCGCGAGGCCCCACGCGATCGTACCGAGCGGCAGGAAATGCCCGGACAGCCGCATCGTCACGGCGCCGAGCACGAGCGCGACGAGCGCCGTCAGCACGACGCCGACGATCAGCGCAAGCCACGGCGACACGCCGTAGCGTGTCGTCAGGAACGCAGTCGCATACGCGCCGATGCCGACGAACGCGGCCTGCCCGAAACTCGTCATCCCGCCGACGCCCGTCAACAGCACGAGCCCGATCGCGACGATCGCGTACAGGCCGATGTAGTTCAGCAGCGTGATCCAGTACTCCGGTACCTGGAGCGCGCCGGGTAGCACCGGCAGCGCGAACAGCACCACGAGAAACAGCCAGAAGGTCTTGTTGCGTACCATCGTCTTCATCGCGTCACTCCTCTTCCTCTTCCGCATGCGGCGTCACGAAGCTCCGCCACAGCAGCACCGGAATGATCAGCGTGAACACGATCACCTCCTTGTAGGCGCTCGCCCAGAACGACGAATACGATTCGAGCACGCCGACGAGCAGCGAGCCGGCGGCCGCGAGCGGATAGCTGACGAGCCCGCCGATGATCGCGCCGACGAAGCCCTTCAGCCCGATCAGGAAGCCCGAGTCGTAGTAGATCGTCGTCAGCGGGCCGACGAGGATCCCCGACAGCACGCCGAGCCCCGCCGCGAACGTGAACGCGAGCCGCCCGGCTTCGGTCGTGCCGATGCCGACGAGCCGCGCGCCGAGCCGGTTCACCGAGGTCGCGCGCAGCGCCTTGCCGGCGATCGTGCGGCCGAAGTACACGTAGAGCGCACCGATCAGCACGAGCGCCGTGACGACGACCAGGACGCTCTGCACCGACACAGTCATGCTGCCGATCGCGAGCGACGCGTCCGAGAACCCGTTGGTGCGCGAGCCTTCCGCGCCGAACATCACGAGGCCGAGGCCGACCATCGCGAAATGGACGGCCACCGACACGATCAGCAGCAGCAGCGTCGTGCCTTCGGCGATCGGCTGGTACACGAGCCGGTAGACGAACGGCCCCATCGGCACGACGATCGCGAGCGTCAGCGCGATCTGCGCGAGCATCGGCATCGGCTGCGCGGTGAAGCTGCGCGTGATCGCGAACACCGCGAGCGGCAGCAGGATGTAGCGGCTGCCGAGCGTCGCGAGCGTGCGGCCGAGCTGATGGCGGCGTTCGCGATGCCGGATCAGGCCGCCGACTTCGAGCAGGAAGCACGCGATGCCCATCACGAACAGCAGCCAGCAGGTGGCGGGGAATTTCTGCGCCTGCAACGCGGCGAGCGTCAGCGCACCGTAGGCGACGAACTCGCCCTGGGGAATGAAGATCACCCGCGTGACGGAAAACACCAGCACGAGCGCCAGCGACAACAATGCATAAATGGCGCCGGTCGTGATGCCGTCTTGCGCGAGGATCGCCGCAATCGAGAGATCCATACGTTTCGTGTATCGAGAGAAGGCTGCGGAGAAACGAAAGGCGGAAACGGCCGGGACGCGCGCGACGCGATCGGCACGTCGCGCGCCATGCGGCGGGCCCCGGTGGTTCCAGGCGGCACGGCGGCGGCCATGAGGCGCACCACCCTGCCGACGGCACACGCGGCGCCGTTCGCGCCGCGCATGCCGGTTTCACGTGATGCTTACTCGGCCTGCAGCTTCCACTTGCCGTCGACGATCTGCACCATCACGCGCGCACGCGTGTCGAAGCCATTGTGATCGGTCGCCGTCATGTTGATCACGCCATGCGAGACCGGCAGATCCTTCACGCTTTCGAGCGACGCGCGCAGCGCTTCGCGGAACGCCTCGGTGCCCGGCTGGCCCTTCTTCAGCGCTTCCGGGATCGCCCGCTGCAGCAGCAGGCCCGCATCCCACGCATGGCCGCCGAACGTCGACAGCGAACCCGCGCCGTAGGCCTTCTCGTACGCGGCCTTGTAGCCGAGCGCCGGCTTCTTCACCGGATTCGAGTCGGGCAGCTGGTCGGTCACGAGCACGGGGCCGGCCGGCAGGATCTCGCCTTCGCAATCCTTGCCGCACACGCGCAGGAAATCGTTGTTCGCGACGCCGTGCGTCTGGTACACCTTGCCCTTGTAGCCGCGCTCCTTCAGCGTCTTGGCCGGCAGCGCCGCCGGCGTGCCGGAGCCGGCGATCAGCACCGCATCCGGGTTCGCGCCCAGCAGCTTCAGCACCTGCCCCATCACCGACGCGTCGGTCCGGTTGTAGCGCTCGTTCGACACGAGCTTCAGCCCGTTCTTCGCGGCCGCCGCGTCGAACGTCTTGTACCAGCTGTCGCCGTACGCATCGGCGAAGCCGATGAAGCCGACCGTCTTCACGCCGTGCTTGGCCATGTAGCCGGCGATCGCGTCGGCCATCAGCTGGTCGTTCTGCGGCACCTTGAACATCCATGCGCGCTTCGCGTCCATCGGCGCGATGATCTGCGCGCTCGCCGCGAGCGAGATCGCCGGCGTCTTGCCCTGCGACACGGGATCGAGCATCGCGAGCGAATTCGGCGTGACGGACGAGCCGATGATCGCGTCGACGTGGTCCTCGTCGATCAGCTTGCGCACGTTCTGCACCGCGCGGCTCGTGTCGGACGCGTCGTCCAGCACGATGTACTGCACGCTCTTGCCCGCGATTTCCTTCGGCAGCAGCGCGATCGTGTTCTTTTCCGGAATCCCGAGCGACGCGGCCGGGCCGGTAGCCGACAGCGTCACGCCGATCTTCACCTGCGCCGACGCCGTGGCCGCCGCACACACGAGACCCGCGGCAAGCAGGGCCTCCATCCATCGATTCATCTTCATTTACGTTGTCTCCAAACGCTGCTCGAAAAAACCACGGTCGCTCGGGCGGCTCCCCGTTCCCAAACAAGTTAATATATTAATTATTGCGTTCATCCGCGCCATGCTCGTTTTCCCGTGAAACGCCGCACCCATGCGTCGCACGCCAGTCGAAACGGTCATTCGACCATCACGATGCGCAGCAGCAATGTCGTCAGGATGAAGCAGACAGAAAAATGCGGAATCGCGAGGAAAATCGGTGCGTGCGCAACGATGGCGGGAACGCCCGCCGTGCCGGCCCGAGGCGGCCGACCACGCGTGTGATGAAACGTCGGAAAGCCGGCGGCTCATGAGAATGCGGATACGGATGCGAACGCAACGACATTCAATGGCATCGGAGCACGCATACAGGCCGCAAAACGGCTCGGTAAAGCCGCGCCGACCATTGCCCCACCCCGCGACGAGCGAACGGCGCCAGCCGCCCTTCCTGCCCCTAACCATCGTCCCGCGCTGCTCATCCAACCGTACTCCCTCTTCTGCATTTTGCTTGTAGGAGAACTGCCGACCGTTTTCCCGACCGCTCGGTCGGCGAAAGCTGAGTGTAACGGACGCGTTTCGCGCACGCCAACCGGGTAAGCCCGGACAGCAGGTACGCGAAGGCGCTGTCTGCAAACGAATTACTGGAACGGAAAAACGGAGAACGCGGCGAAGCGCGGAAAGACGCGGTGCGAACGCAAACGCGGAAGATGGCCGTCACGCGGGCCGATGCACCATCGAGGGAATCCGTGCACGCAAATGAAAAAGCGCTGTTGGATTCCGTCCAACAGCGCTTTGGGGTCCGGGCACTTGGTGCCTCGATTGTCTCCTCGTTCTCCACCTGCAAATTCGTTTCGCGGTGCATCAGAACTAAGGTGAATCTTAAAGAGGCTTAAGCACCACGACAACTTAGCATTTACCCCTATGGTGCATCGCCGCACGAAAATGGGGCACCAATCTGCCGCGCGGTGACGGCCCGAGCCCGCCGCAGCGCCCTTCCCGCGCATGCCGGATGGTGCTTCGCATCAACGCGCGGGCCACGCGCCGCAGGTTCACGACGAGGCCCTGAGCGGCTTGATCCGCGCGACCATCTCGCCGACGATGCCGCGCCGGAACGCCAGCACGCATGCGATGAAGATCAGCCCGGTGACGATCGTCGCCGATTCGCCGAGCGAATGGAACCACGCGACGCCCGTCGTCGACGCGAGCCATTCGCCGATGTCGCCGAGCCGGTCTTCCAGCGCGACGATCAGCGCGGCGCCGAGCAGCGGCCCGAACAGCGTGCCCATCCCGCCGACGAGCGTCATCAGTACGACGAGGCCCGACATCGTCCAGTACGCGTCCGATAGCGTCTCGAAGCCGAGCACCAGCACCTTCAGCGAGCCGGCCAGCCCCGCGAGCCCGGCCGACAGGATGAACGCGAGCAGCTTGAAGCGGTCGGTGTCGTAGCCGAGCGAGATCGCGCGCGCTTCGTTCTCCTTGATGGCGACGAGCACCTGGCCGAACGGCGAATGGACGACCCGCACGATGAACGCGCACGCGGCCACGACCACCGCCAGCACGACGTAGTACAGCGCGACGTCGTTCGACAGGTCGAGCAGCCCGAACAGGCGGCCGCGCGGCACGCCCTGCAGGCCGTCCTCGCCGTGCGTGAACGGCGCCTGCAGATAGATGAAGTAGACCATCTGCGCGAACGCGAGCGTGATCATCGCGAAGTAGATGCCCTGCCGGCGGATCGCGAACAGCCCGACGACGAGCCCGAGCACCGTCGCGGCGACGGTGCCGGCCAGCACGCCGAGCTCCGGCGTGAAACCGAGCGTCTGCATCGAATAGCCGGTCGCATAGCCGGCCGTCGCGAGGAACATCGCATGGCCGAACGACAGCAGCCCCGTATAGCCGATCAGCAGGTTGAACGCCGCCGCGAACAGCGCGAACGCGAGCACCTTCATCACGAACACCGGATACGCGCCGATGAACGGCGCGGCGAGCAGTGCGGCGAGCAGCACGCCGTAGAGCACTTTTCTCTGCATCATTTTTCCTTGCCGAAGAGGCCCGCCGGGCGGAACAGCAGCACGATCGCCATGATCACGAACACGACGGTGGCCGACGCTTCGGGATAGAACACGCGCGTGAAGCCCTCGATCACGCCGAGCAGCAGGCCCGTGACGATCGAGCCGAGGATCGAGCCCATCCCGCCGATCACGACCACCGCGAACACGGTGATGATCATCGGCTGGCCCATCAGCGGCGACACCTGGATCACCGGCGCGGCCAGCACGCCCGCGAACGCGGCGAGCGCGACGCCGAAGCCGTAGGTGAGCGTGATCATCATCGGCACGTTCACGCCGAACGCCTCGACGAGCTTCGGGTTCTCGGTGCCGGCACGCAGATACGCGCCGAGCCGTGTCTTCTCGATCACGAACCAGGTGGCGAGGCACACCGCGAGCGATGCGACGACGACCCACGCGCGATAGTTCGGCAGGAACATGAAGCCGAGGTTGGTCGCGCCGGACAATTGCGACGGCACGTCGTACGGCTGGCCCGACGATCCGTAGATCGACCGGAACACGCCTTCGACGACCAGCGTGAGGCCGAACGTGAGCAGCAGCCCGTACAGGTGATCGAGCTTGTACAGCCAGCGCAGCATCGAGCGCTCGATCGCGATCCCGAACGCGCCGACGAGCACGGGCGCGAGCACGAGCATCGCCCAGTACGGCAGCCCGAAATACGACAGGCCCATCCACGCGAGCATCGCACCCAGCATGAACAGCGCGCCGTGCGCGAAGTTGATCACGTTGAGCAGCCCGAAGATCACCGCGAGCCCGAGGCTCAGGATCGCGTAGAACGAGCCGTTGACGAGCCCGAGCAGCAACTGGCTCAGCATCGCCGGCAACGGAATGCCAAAGATGTCCATCGACTTAGCCGTCAGAATGAGTTTCGTTGCGTGCGCAACGTTCCTGCATCGCGCACGCGGGCGGCGCAGCGGGCACATCGCTGCAGCCGCCACCATGCGACGCGCCCGTGCGCGCCGCTACGCGATGCCTACTTCCACAGCGCGCAGCGCGTTTCCTGCTTGGTGCCGAACGCCTGGTCGCCCGGAATCGTCGCGAGCACCTTGTAGTAGTCCCACGGCTCCTTCGATTCGGACGGCTTCTTCACTTCCATCAGGTACATGTCGTGGATCATGCTGCCGTCCTGACGGATGTAGCCCTTCGCGTAGAAGTCGCTGATCTTGATCTTCTTCAGCTCGGCCATCACCTTGTCGGAGTCGGTCGTCCCGGCGGCCTGCACGGCCTTCAGGTAGGTCGTAACCGACGAGTAGTCGGCCGCCTGCAGGCTCGACGGCATCTTCTTCATCTTGCCGAAGTAGCGCTGCGCCCACTGGCGCGACGCCGCGTCGCGGTTCCAGTACCAGCTGTCGGTCAGCACGAGGCCCTGCGTCGTCTCGAGGCCGAGGCTGTGCACGTCGTCGATGAACATCAGCAGCGCGGCGAGCTTCATCGTCTTCGTGATGCCGAATTCCTTCGCGGCCTTGATCGAGTTGATCGTGTCGCCGCCCGCGTTCGCGAGGCCGAGGATCTGCGCCTTCGACGATTGCGCCTGCAACAGGAACGACGAGAAATCCGACGCGGACAGCGGGTGACGCACCGCGCCGAGCACCTGGCCGCCGTTCGCCTTCACGACGTCCGACGTGTTCTTCTCGAGCGCCTTGCCGAACGCGTAGTCGGCCGTCAGGAAGAACCAGCTCTTGCCGCCCTGCTTCACCACCGCCGAGCCGGTGCCCTTCGCGAGCGCCATCGTGTCGTACGCGTAGTGGACCGTGTACGGCGTGCACTGCTCGTTGGTCAGCGTGTCGGCGCCCGCGCCGATGTTGATGTAGACCTTCTTCTTCTCGGCCGCGACCTGGTTCATCGACAGCGCGGTGGCCGAGTTCGTGCCGCCGACCAGCAGATCGAGGCCGCCGCGGTCCATCCATTCGCGCGCCTTCGACGCGGCGATGTCGGCCTTGTTCTGGTGGTCGGCATAGACGACCTCGATCGGCTTGCCGAGCACCTTGCCGCCGAAGTCCGCGACCGCCATGCGGATCGCCTCGAGACCGCCCTGCCCGTCGATATCCGCGTAAAGCCCCGACATGTCGGTGATGAAGCCGATCTTCACGGTATCCGCCGCGTGGGCGGCGCCGGCGGTGAGCGCGGCGGTCGCGAGCGCGAGACAGGCCTGTGCGAGGGTCTTCATTTTCATTGACGTCTCCTGTTGTTCTGATGCGTTGTGGTTGTTCGAGGGCCGCCACGGCTAGCGGCAAGGGAAACGGGGCGGCGTCACACCCCGAGCAGGTCGTGCAGCGTCGGCATCTTGCCTTCCAGTTCGGAGGCGCGGAAATGCTCGACGATGCTGCCGTGCTCCATCACGTAGAAGCGGTCGGCGAGCGGCGCGGCGAAGCGGAAATTCTGCTCGACCATCACGATCGTATAGCCGCGCGCCTTCAGCGCGACGATCATCCGTGCGAGCGCCTGGACGATCACCGGCGCGAGGCCTTCGGAGATTTCGTCGAGCAGCAGCAGGTTCGCGCCGGTGCGCAAGATCCGCGCGACCGCGAGCATCTGCTGCTCGCCGCCCGACAGCCGCGTGCCCTGGCTCTGCCGGCGCGACGCGAGGTTCGGGAACATCGCGTAGATCTCGTCGAGCGACATCGCGTGCTCGCGCGGCCCGATCAGCGGCGGCAGCATCAGGTTCTCCTCGCACGACAGGCTCGAGAAGATCCCGCGCTCCTCCGGGCAGTAGCCGATGCCGAAATGCGCGATGCGATGCGTCGCGAGGCCGATCGTCTCGTGGCCCGCGACCTTGATCGACCCGCTGCGGCGTCCCGTGAGGCCCATGATCGCGCGCAGCGTCGTCGTGCGGCCCGCGCCGTTGCGGCCGAGCAGCGTGACGACCTCGCCGCGATGCACGGTCAGGTCGACACCGTGCAAGATGTGGGATTCCCCGTACCAGGCCTCCAGGCCCGTGATCTCCAGCGCAGGCGTACCGCTCTCGACGCCGCTCAATTCGCGTTCCTCCCGTTCGCTGTGCTTCATGCGTGCGCCCCCGCGAGCGCCGCGTCGGCGCTGCCCATGTAGGCCTCGATGACGAGCGGATTCTTCGACACTTCCGCATACGAGCCTTCGGCCAGCACCTCGCCGCGTTGCAGGACGGTGATCGTGTCGGAGATCCCCGCGATCACGTTCATGTTGTGTTCCACCATCAGGATCGTGCGGCCGCTCGCGACCTTCTTGATCAGCGCGGTCACGCGGTCGACGTCCTCGTGGCCCATCCCCTGCGTGGGCTCGTCGAGCAGCATCAGTTCGGGCTCCATTGCCAGCGTCGTCGCGATCTCGAGCGCGCGCTTGCGGCCGTAGGCCAGCTCGACGGTCGGCACGTGCGCGAAATCGGTGAGACCGACCTGCGTGAGCAGGTCCATCGCGCGATCGTCGAGCCGCTTCAGCGTGCGTTCGCTGCGCCAGAAATGGAATTCGGTGCCGAGCGCGCGCTGCAGGCCGATGCGCACGTTCTGCAGCGCGGTCAGGTGCGGGAACACGGCCGAGATCTGGAACGAGCGGATGATGCCGCGCCGCGCGACCTGCGCGGGCCGCTCGTCGGTGATGTCGATGCCGTTGAAGACGATCTGGCCGGCCGTCGGCGTCAGAAATTTGGTGAGGAGGTTGAAACAGGTGGTCTTGCCCGCGCCGTTCGGCCCGATCAATGCGTGGATCGCACCGCGGCGCACACGCAGGTTGACACCGTTCACGGCGGTGAAGCCCCTGAATTCCTTCGTCAGTCCGCGTGTTTCCAGAATCGTGTCGCCGAGAATCATGTTCCCTTCCGTACGAAGTCAGGCGAAGCACCGGGAAGCCTGGCGCAAGCGGCCGCGAACAGGTCAGCGGATCAGCGGGCTGCCCCCGGGCGCCGTGGTACGCCTCGAGGGTTGGTCTCCCGCGCCGACGCGTATGCACATTACAGAACATTGTCGCGCCGTTGGTGCAGTGCAATCATCGGGATTTGCACTTATAGGGCTGGCCGCCATATCGGCCGAGACTGCGCGCGGTTATTCACCGCGCTTTTTTGACACGTGCATCATCACGCGTTGACCTGCTGCAGGACCGGGCACACACGCGATGAAAAAAGCCGCGCGACGGCGCGGCTTGCACGGATCTTGCCGTTCGAGCGGATGCGACGGCAGCTTGTTTCGCATAGCGAATCAGCGGGCGTTCGCATGACCGCCCGCTGGCGTGCGCGTCAGCGGGTCGTCATGCCGCCGTTACCGCGGCTTCGGTGCGCACCGCCATCGCTTCGCGCGCCGCACGGCGGTCGGCACGAATCATGTCGCTCGCGCGCTCGGCGATCATCAGCGTCGGCGAATTGGTGTTGCCCGACGTGATGAACGGCATCACCGACGCATCGACGATCCGCAACCCGGCGATGCTGCGCACGCGCAGCCGGCTGTCGACCACCGCGCGCGCGTCGTCGGCGCGCCCCATCCGGCACGTGCCGACCGGGTGGAAGATCGTCGTGCCGACGGCGCCGGCTGCGTCGATCAGTTCGGCCTCGGTCCGGTACTGCGGGCCGGGCAGGATTTCCTCGGGGCGATAGCGTGCGAGCGCCGGTGCGGCGGCGATCCGGCGCGTGAGGCGCAGCGCGTTCGCGGCGACGTGGCGATCGTGGTCGGTCGACAGATAGTTCGGCGCGATCGCCGGTGCGCTGGCCGGATCGGCGCTCGTGACGTGCACGCTGCCGCGCGAGCTCGGCCGCAAATGGCAGACCGACGCCGTAAAGGCGTTGAAGCCGTGCAACGGCTCGCCGAAGCGTTCGAGCGACAGCGGCTGCACGTGGTACTGGAGATCGGGGCGCGTGAGTGCGGGATCGTCCGGATCGGATTTCGCGAACGCGCCCAACTGCGATGGCGCCATCGACATCGGCCCGCGCTGCAGCAGCGCATATTCGGCGCCGATCATCAGCTTGCCCCACCAGCGCGCGGACAGCGTGTTCAGCGTGCGCACGCCGTCGACACGAAACGCCATCCGCAATTGCAGGTGATCCTGCAGGTTTTCGCCGACGCCCGGCAGATCCTGCACGACGTCGATGCCGAGCGCCTGCAGCCGCCGGCCATCGCCGATACCCGACAGTTCGAGCAGTTGCGGCGAATTCACCGCGCCCGACGTCAGCAGCACTTCCGAGCGCGCCCGCGCGACGTAGTCGGTGCCGCCGCCGTGGTACTCGACACCCACCGCGCGCCGCCCGTCGAAAATCACGCGTTGCGCATGCGCGCCGGTGATCACGGTCAGGTTCGGGCGCGCCATCGCGGGCCGCAGGAACGCCTTCGACGTATTCCAGCGCACGCCGCGCTTCTGGTTCACTTCGAAGTAGCCGACCCCGGCATTGTCGCCGCGGTTGAAATCGTCGGTGGCGGGGATGCCCGTCTGCTGCGCGGCCTGCGCGAACGATTCGAGGATTTCCCAGCGCAGCCGCTGCTTCTCGACGCGCCAGTAGCCGCCCGCGCCGTGCGCATCGCTCGCGCCCGCATGATGATCCTCGCTGCGCTTGAAGATCGGCAGCACGCTGTCCCACGACCAGCCGGCGTCGCCGGTTTCCTGCGCCCAGTTGTCGTAGTCCTCGCGCTGGCCGCGCATGTAGATCATTCCGTTGATCGACGAGCAGCCGCCGAGCACACGGCCGCGCGGATACGACAGCGCGCGGCCGTTGAGCGCCGCTTCGGGCTGCGTCTTGTACAGCCAGTCGGTGCGCGGGTTGCCGATGCAATACAGATAGCCGACCGGGATATGAATCCAGTGGTAGTCGTCCTTGCCGCCCGCTTCGAGCAGCAGCACGCTGATGTCGGGATCCTCGGTCAGGCGGTTTGCGAGCACGCAGCCCGCGGTGCCCGCGCCGACGATCACGTAGTCGAATTCGCCCTCGAGCGTGCGTTGAGTACTCACGGCGTGTCTCCTGTCGACCCGAGCGACTGCTTTGGCACTGACTCGGGCCTCATGCTTCGCGGTCGACCCGGACGAGCGCTCCAGCGCTGACTCCGGCCCCTGCGAGCGCGTTGTTGTGTACCGCGCGGCGCGATACCGCGCGTCATTTTCAGCATAGTGCGTCGCGAGCCGCGCCTGCAGCCCCGCGCGCCATGACGACCCGATGAAGCGTACTCCCGCGCCCGGCCGCCGATCCAATGAGTTATGCTGAACTGCGTTATAAGCCACGCTCATATCACGACGATGGATCTCACCCTGCTCCGCGCGTTCGCGACGGTCGCGCGCGAAGGCAACCTGACGCGCGCCGCCGCGCAACTGCACGTCACGCAGCCGGCCGTCAGCCTGCAGATCAAGCATCTGCAGGAAACGCTCGGCGTCGCGCTGTTCACGCGCACGTCGCGCGGGCTCGCGCTCACGCGCGACGGACAGACGCTGCTGCCGCATGCGGAACGCGCGCTCGCCGCGGCGGCCGACGTGCAGCGCGCCGCTGCCGCGCTGCGGCACGAAGTGCGCGGCCGGCTGCGGATCGGCACGATCCTCGATCCGGGCTTCCTGCGGCTCGGCGGCTTCCTGCGCGCGCTGGTCGAGACCCATCCGCAGATCGAGACCGCGCTGCGGCACGGGATGTCGGGCTGGGTGATCGAACAGGTGCGCGCGCAGGCGCTCGACGTCGGCTACTACATCGGCCGCCCCGAAGAGGACTCGCCGCGCGACGACGCGCTGTTCCACACCGTCACGCTCACGCGCTTCGAATATCGCGTCCTGGCGCCGGCCGGCTGGAAGGAGCGCGTGCAGCGCGCGCACGACTGGCGCGCGCTCGCCGCGCTGCCGTGGATCTGGACGCCGCCGGCGTCCGCGCACCATCGGCTGCTGTCGCGACGTTTCGCGGCGGCCGGCGCGCAGCCGGTGAAGGTCGCCGAGGTCGACCAGGAGCAGTCGATGCTCGATCTCGTCAAATCGGGGATCGGCTTGACGCTCGCGCGCGATTCGACCGCGCTGGCCGAAGCGCACGCGCATGCGCTGACGATCGTCGAACCCGTGACGGTGCCGACCGAACTGACGTTCGTGACGCTCGCCGCGCGGCGCGACGAGCCGGCGATCGCGGCCGCGCTGCGGCTGATCGAAGCGCAGTGGGCGATATGAGCGTGGCTGATGTCGAGGTGACCGGTTGCGCAGCGGGTTTCGGTGCCTGATGCCTGCCGCGGATCGCCATCGCGGGCGAAATCGCCGCCGAGCCCGCCCCGCCCCGCGTCGCGTCGCCGCGCCCCGTCCGCTCGTCACGCCACCATCGCAGGCTTTTTGCTAGATTGTGCGTTCGCACACCGCGAGACCCCGATTGAAGGAGACCCGCATGGCCCGCAACATCGAGATCAAAGCCCGCGCCCGCGAATTCGACCGGCTGCGCGAACAGGCGGCCCAACTCGCGACCGAAGCACCGCTGTTCTACCGCCAGCAGGATTTCTTCTATGACGTGCCGCGCGGCCGGCTCAAGCTGCGCCGCTTCGAGGACGGCACGCCGGCCGAGCTGATCTTCTACCAGCGCGACGACCGCGACGGCCCGAAGGCGTCGTACTACACGCGCAGCCCGGTCACGAACCCCGACGCGATGCATTCGCTGCTCGCGACCGCGCTGACCACGCGCGGGATCGTGACGAAGGAGCGGCACGTGTACCTCGCGGGCCGCACGCGCATCCACCTCGACCGCGTCGACGGCCTCGGCGATTTCATCGAGCTCGAGGTCGTGCTCGGCCCCGACGACGACGAAGCGGGCGGCGAAGCGGAAGCGCACGAGGTGTTCGCGAAGCTCGGCGTGGCGCAGGACGACCTCGTCGCGGTCGCGTACGTCGATCTGCTGAACGCCGACACCGAGCCCGAAACGGCCTGATCCGGCCCCACCGAAGGCGGCGCCGCGCGTGCCACCTTCAGCGCCCCTGCCGCTGCCGCCTCCCGGTCACGCAGCGCCGGGCGCCAGATGCGCGAGTGGCAGCGCACCGTTGCGCTTGAAGGTGGTCAGCACGATGTTCGAGCGCACGCTGTCGACGCCCGGCACCCGCATCAGCTTCTTCATCACGAACTGCGACAGCGCGTTGAGATCCGGCGCGACGATCCGCAGCAGGTAGTCGGCATCGCCCACCACCGCATGGCATTCGAGCACTTCGGGCAGCACGTCGATCTGCTGCTGGAACTGCTCGATGATCGAATCGCCGTGATGCTTGAGCTTCAGGCTCGTGAACGCGGTCACGCCGAGCCCGAGTTTTTCGGGGCGCAGCATCACGCGGTAGCCTTCGATCACGCCGGCCGCCTCGAGCCGCTGCAGCCGCCGGCCGATCTGCGACGGCGATAGCGGCACCTCCTCGCCCAGCTGCTGATGCGTCGCGCGACCGAAGCGCTGCAGCACGTCCAGCAGCGCGAGATCGAAGTGATCGAGTTCCAGCATGAGCATTCTCCGCATTGATTCGTGATTTGATGCGCGATTATCGCATCAGTCAGCAAATCGACGCCAACTATGCGCCCAATCCGCGCGCAGCCCGCTCTACACTTGCATGGTTCCAACCCCAGCGTGCAGAGCCTGATCATGTCCACCGTCGTCACCGCGAAACTGCAGGAGCAGTTCGATGCGGGCCTCGAAACCCGCGCCGATTTCACCATCGACCAGCCGCTGCAGCGCTACGGCCAGGTCGATCACGCGGTGTGGCAGCAGCTCTATGCGCGCCAGTCCGCCCTGCTGCGCGGCCGCGCGTGCGATGCGTTCGTCGCCGGACTCGGCAAGATTGCGCTGCCGGCCGATCGTGTACCGTCGTTCGCGGACGTGAACCGCCAGTTGAAGCCCGCGACCGGTTGGGAAATCGTCGCGGTGCCGGGCCTCGTGCCTGACCGCGTGTTCTTCGAGCACCTCGCGAACCGGCGTTTCCCCGTCACCTGGTGGATGCGCCGTCCCGACCAGCTCGACTACCTGCAGGAACCCGACTGCTTCCACGACCTGTTCGGCCACGTGCCGCTGCTGATCGACCCGGTGTTCGCCGACTACATGCAGGCGTATGGCCGCACCGCGCTCGCGGTCGCCGACGACGAAGCGGCACTGGCGCGGCTCGCGCGCCTCTATTGGTATACGGTGGAATTCGGGCTGATCCGCGACCCGCGCGGGACCAACGGGCTGTCGATCTACGGCGCCGGGATCGTGTCGAGCAAGGGCGAAAGCCTGTACAGCCTCGAAAGCGCGGCGCCGAACCGGCTCGGGTTCGACCTCGAGCGCGTGATGCGCACGAAGTACCGGATCGACACGTTCCAGAAGACTTACTTCGTGATCGACGATTTCGCGCAGTTGTTCGCGCTCGCCGACGTCGACGGCCGCGCACTGGCCGATCGGCTCGCGGCGCTGCCCGAATTCGCGGCCGGCGCGGTGCTCGACACCGACCGCGTGCTGCATCGCGGCACGGGCGAAGGCTGGCCCGACGACGCCGACGCGTAACGTACCGCGGCGCCGACCGCCGTCGGCCGACCGCCCGTCACCCTTTGCGCAACTATGAAACAATGAACGATGCCGGCCTCGCCGCGCGGTGCAGCCGCGCGTGGGCGCCGTTACCGAACGAGAGGTGCAAGATGATCCACAAGCTCACATCCGAAGAACGCAAGACCCGGCTCGAAGGCCTGCCGCACTGGACGGCCGTGCCGGGCCGCGACGCGATCCAGCGCCGCCTGCGCTTCGCCGATTTCAACGAAGCGTTCGGCTTCATGACGCGCGTCGCGATCAAGGCGCAGGAGATGAACCACCATCCGGAATGGTTCAACGTGTACAACCGTGTCGACATCACGCTGTCGACTCACGACGCCGACGGCCTGACCGAACGCGACATCGAACTCGCGCGGTTCATCGACGGCGCCGCCGCGCACGCGCAACCGGGCGCCTGAATCCCGAGTCCTGCCTCTACCGCCGCGCATCTTTCCGTGCGCGGCGCGTCAACTTTTCATTTCGCTGAACGTTTTCTAGGATGTACTCAGCGAAAGCCTTCAGCTTTCCAAGCCATCCTTAAGGCGCACGTAAGTCTCGTACGCTTTCCGCGCCTTGGGGTCCAATCCTTCCAGTTGCAGCGCGCTTTCGCGCTGTACAATCAGCAGCGCATACGGCTTGGAGAGCGCGCTGGCCTCTTCGCAGAGTTTGAGTTCGTCGCCGCTCGACGGCGAGCGGGCGCGCCAGAAATTGATCGCGGCTTCGAGGTCGTGGATCGAAATATCGGACATGATTGGATTTAATCGTTCGCTGGCCGCCATGCTTGATGTCAGGCGATGCGGCGTCCCTGTGGAAACGGCTTCGTGCTGTCCGCGTGCCTGAACCGCCAACCCATTGTACTTGAGCGAACTTCATGCGACTCCTTCTGATCGAAGACGACCGCCCCATCGCACGCGGTATCCAGAGCAGCCTCGAACAGGCTGGCTTCACCGTCGACATGGTGCATGACGGCATTTTTGCCGAACAGGCGCTGGCACAGAACCGCCACGAACTCGTGATCCTCGACCTCGGCCTGCCGGGCATCGACGGGATGACGCTGCTCACGCGCTTCCGCCAGACCAACCGCCACACGCCCGTGATCGTGCTGACCGCGCGCGACGAGCTGAACGACCGGATCCAGGGCCTGAACTCCGGCGCCGACGACTACATGCTCAAGCCGTTCGAGCCGGCCGAACTCGAAGCGCGCATCCGCGCGGTGATGCGCCGCAGCGGCCCGCACAGCGACATGCCGCGTCCGGAAGTGTCGCTCGGCGGCGTCCGCCTGTCGGGCGTCGACCGCCGCATCTTCAACGACGACAAGCCGCTCGAACTGTCGCCGCGCGAATTCGCGGTGCTGGAAATGCTGCTGCTGCGTCACGGCCGCGTCGTCAGCAAGGCCCAGTTGCAGGATCACCTCACGCACTTCGGCGGCGATCTTGGCGACACCGCGATCGAAGTCTACGTGCACCGCGTGCGCAAGAAACTCGAGCAATGCCGGGTCGAAATCGTCACGGTGCGCGGCTTCGGCTACCTGCTGCAGGAAATCCGCCAGACGGCGAGCGTCTGAGCGACGCCGCGCGCCGGCCGGCCGCGTGCCGCCGACGCGCATGCGTACGGCTTCCGCGTCGCCGCCCGGCGCACGACCGCGCCGCTCCCCGTGAGCGGCGCTTATCCATTTGCCCGTCGAAATGTCTCCTGATCCGGCTGTGACCACCAGCCTGCGCCGTTCGCTGCTCCGGCGCCTCGCCGCCCCGCTGTCGATGCTCGCGCTGATGAGCGGCCTGATCGCCTACTGGCTCGCGTGGCAATACACGCAGCACGTGATCGACCGCTCGCTCGCCGATCTCGCGACCGCCATCTCCAAACAGATCCAGATCGCCGGCCCCGACGCACCGTTCACGGTGCCGCCGCTCGCGCAGGCGATGTTCTCCGATCCGGCCGAAGCGCTGATCTACCGGATCAGCGATGGCGAGCAGGAGCTCGCCGGCGACCCGAAGCTGCCGCTGCAGGGCATCAACGTGCGCCGCATGCACCACGCGTACGTGTTCGAGGCCGAGTACGACAACCGCGCGGTGCGGGTCGCGCAGGTGCGCGTCGACGACGTCGAGGGCGGCAAGCCGATGGTCGTCGAAGTCGCGCAGCCGGTGCGGCACCGCTACCGGATCGCGGCCGAATTCCTCGTCGCGATCATGATGCCGCTGCTGCTGCTGCTGCTCGCCGGCTGGGGCATCGTGTGGCGCGTGGTGAACCAACAGCTGGGCCCGCTCACGCATCTCGCCGATTCGCTGAACCGGCAGACCCACACGTCGCTGGAGCCGGTCGACGAAACCGACGTGCCGCTGGAGATCCGGCCGCTGACGAGCGCGATGAACGCGCTGCTCGGCCGCCTCAAGACCGCGCTCGACGCGCAGCGCAAGTTCATCGCCGATGCCGCGCACCAGTTGCGCACGCCGCTCACCGCGGTGAAGCTGCATGCCGAGCAGGCGGCCGTCGCGCGCGACCCGCACCAGACCTTCGCCGCGGTGCGCGAGCTGCGCGCAGCGGCCGACCGGGCGGTGCGGCTGTCCAACCAGTTGCTGTCGCTCGCGCGGGCCGAGCCGGGCGAGCAGGCCGCGCGCTTCGTCGACGTCGATCTCGCGGCGATGGCGTTCGAGACGGGCGCCGAATGGGTGCCGCGCGCGCTCGCGTCGCATGTCGACCTCGGCTTCCAGCGCAGTGACGATCCGGGCGACGACGAGAAGCTGATCGTGCGCGGCAACCCCGTGCTGCTGCGCGAGGTGATCGCGAACCTGCTCGACAATGCGCTGAAGTACGTGCCGCTCGCGCGGCCGGACGGCGCGCGAATCACGGTGAACGTCGCGCGCGCCTCGCTCGAGGGCAGCCAGCCGGCCGCCGAGATCGTAGTCGAGGACAACGGCCCCGGCGTGCCCGCGAACCAGCAGGCCGACCTGTTCAAGCGCTTCTTCCGCGGCGATGCGCAAAGCGGCAATGGCGTCGAGACGGGCGCCGGGCTCGGGCTCGCGATCGTGCACGACATCATCGCGATGCATGGCGGCACCGTGTCGTACGAGGATGCATCGGAAGGCGGCTCGCGCTTCGTGGTGAGGGTGCCGCTCGCTGCGCATACGGCGCAGCCGGCCAGCGAAACGCCGGCTGTGGCGCCGACGCACTGAGCAGCGCGATTGTCGGCGGGCAACGGTTGGCCCGTCGACCGGGCCGCCCGCCGGAACAGGAACGGAAAGACGGAAAGCAGATGACGCGCCGCGACGACGCGCCAACCAACCGTCGACTGAAACGACAGCGGCAGCGCGCGATGCGCTGCCGCCTGCATCACTTCTTGCTCTTCTTGTCCTTCGAACCGGACGCCGGCTTGCCGTCCTTCTTGTCCTTCTTCTTTTTCTTCTTCCCGCCTTCGTCGGACGTCGCGAGCAACGTGCCGCGGCACGACTCCGCCCCGCAGTGGCACGCGTATTCGCGCTTGAGCTTCTTCGTCAGCTTCGCGTCGATCACGAGGCCGTAGTCGTAGAACAGCTCCTCTTCCGGCCCGATGTCGCGCAGCGCGTGGATGTACACGCGGCCTTTGACTTCCTCGGCTTCGCAGTTCGGCGCGCACGAATGGTTGATCCAGCGCGCGCTGTTGCCGTCGATCTTGCCGTCGATCACGCCGCCTTCGTCCAGTGCGAAGTAGAACGTATGGTTCGGCTCGCTCGGGTCGTGCGGATGGCGGCGCAGCGCTTCCTTCCACGAGATTCGCTCGCCCTTGTATTCCACTACGCGCTCGCCGGCCTTGATCGGCGCCACGGCGAACACGCCTTTGCCGTGTACTCCCGAGCGGCGCACCGCGATCCTGCGTGAACTCATCGAACCAATCCTTGTGAAGACGACTTGAATGGAAGCGGCCGCGATCGCGGCCGGGCGCCGCGCAAAACGAAAACGCGGCACCGGTCGGTGCCGCGTCGGGGCATGCGGCGAATCATCCGCATCCTACACGTTCACGATTGCTTCGTTCAACATCGCGCGCAATATTGCGCGATGTGCTCAGCGCTGGCCGAACGAGACGTCGCCGAACAGCGCCTTGTGCTCGCGCGGTTGCGAGCGCCAGTACTGCGGCGGCGCCGTCACCTGCGCACCGAGTTCGGCCGCCGCGTGCCACGGCCAGCGCGGGTCGTACAGCATCGCGCGCGCCATCGCGACGAAGTCGGCGTCGCCGGCCTCGATCAGCCGGTTCGCGTGCGCGGGTTCGTTGATCAGGCCGACCGCGATCGTCGGCATGCCGACCGCCCGCTTCACGGCCTGCGCGAACGGCACCTGGTAGCCGGGCGACAGCGGAATCTTCTGCAGCGGCGACACGCCGCCGGACGACACGTCGATCCAGTCACAGCCGCAGCGCTTCAGTTCATGTGCGAACGCGATCGTATCGTCGAGTTCCCAGCCGCCTTCGACCCAGTCGGTCGCGGACACGCGCACGCCGACCGGCCGGTCTTCCGGAAACGCGGCGCGCACGATCTCGAAGATCTCGAGCGGAAATCGCATCCGGTTTTCGCGCGAGCCGCCGTATTCGTCGGTGCGCCGGTTCGCGAGCGGCGACAGGAACTGATGCAGCAGGTAGCCGTGCGCCGCGTGCACTTCGATCGCATCGATGCCGAGCCGTGCGGCACGCCTGGCCGATGCGGCGAAGGCTTCGCGAATGCGGTTCAGGCCCGCCGCATCGAGCGCGAGCGGCGGCGTCTCGCCGTCCTTGTGCGGCACGGCCGACGGCCCGTGCGGCAGCCAGCCGCCGTCGGCGACCGGCACGAGCTGGCCGCCCTCCCACGGCGCCGCGCTCGACGCCTTGCGGCCCGCGTGCGACAGCTGCATCGCGACGCGGATCGGCGAATGCTTGCGGATCGCGGCCAGCACCGGCTTCAGCGCCGCTTCGGTCACGTCGTCCCACAGGCCGAGGTCGCCATGCGTGATGCGCCCGTCGGGTTCCACCGCGGTCGCTTCGATACACAGCAGCCCCGCGCCCGACAGCGCGAGATGGCCGAGGTGAATCATGTGCCAGTCGGTCGCTTCGCCGCGTTCGGCCGAGTACTGGCACATCGGGGAAATCACGATCCGGTTCGGAAGGGTCACCCCGCGCAGCGTGAACGGGGAAAACAGCGCAGTCATGGAAGCCACTCGCCAGGAAAGAGAAAGAGCGGACGAGCGTAGCACGCAGGCTGGAAGCGTGCAGACGGCGCCATCGGCAGTAAGCGGATGGTCAGGTACGGCGCCGGCTGGATGCCGGCGAGGCGCGGAATGAGCGGAATGCGCGACGTACGGCGACGGCGAGGCGTCGGCCCGTAACGGATCCAGGCCGGCTCAAGCCTTTGCAGTGACCGCAGCCGCCCGCGACGTCAGAGCCCGACGCTGCCGAGCCACTCCGCGAACATGTGCCGGGCGGCCGTCTCGAGCGCGGGGCCGTGCCGAACGGTATCGGCCCGCAACTGGCGCGCGTCGACGCCTGGCGTCGCCGCGATTTCGCCGGCATTCGCGATCAGCCACGGTTCGAAGCGATCGGTACGGATTTCGGGATGACATTGCAGCGCCAGCACGTGCTGCCCCCACGCGAAGGCCTGGTGGCGGCAGGCCGGCGTCGATGCGAGATGGATCGCACCGCCAGGCAGGTCGAACGTATCGCCGTGCCAGTGCAGCATCGACGTCGTCGCGCCGTCGAGATGACGCAGCGGCGATGCGCGGCCGGCGTCGGTGAGCGTCAGCGGCGCCCAGCCGAGTTCATGCTGCGCGGCCGGGTAGACGCGCGCTCCGAGCGCCCGTGCGATGAACTGCGCGCCGAGGCAGATGCCGAGGATCGGGAGCCCCGCGTCGATGCGCTGGCGCACGAGCGCCAGGAGCGGCGCGATCGTCGGATACTGCGCGTCGTCGTACACGCTGAGCGGCCCGCCGAGCACGACGAGCAGCGACGGCTCGAGCACGTCGAGCACCTCGACCCGCGACGATCCGACATCGACATAGCGCACCCGCCGACCGCGTTCGCCGAGCACCTGCTCGAAGCTCCCGAGATCCTCGAAATGCACGTGGCGGATCGCCACGACTTCAGCGTTCATCATCGGCCTCCCGGTCGATCGACGGACGTCAGCCTGCGAAAATCTTCCAGGTCTTCTTCTGCGTCGCCGCGTCGGCTTCTTCCTGCACCGAGCAGTCGAGACGCAGATCGCTGTCCGACATCGCGATGTCGAGCACCGCGCAGTGATGCACGGTCTTCTTCGACGGCTTGCTCGGCTGGAAATGCGTGCACGTGAGACACATGCGTTGCGGCGGCGTCGCGCCGGCCACCTGCAGCTCGCGCAGCGTCTTCAGCAGCGCGCGATACAGCGTGCCCTGCTCGTCCGCGCCGAGCTTGCCGACCGCTTTCGTCAGGAATTCAGGCCATTGCAGCGCCTTCTTCGCGGCCGTGCGGCCACGCGCCGACAGGCGTACGGCCAGTGCCCGGCCGTCGTCCAGCGCACGGCGCTTCTCGACGAGCCCCTTCGTCTCGAGCGTGCTGACCGCATCGCTCGTGGTGGCCGCGGTGAGCTGCGTCTCGCGCGCGATCTCGCCGAGCCGCATCGGGCCCTTGCGCTGCAGCAACAGCACGAGAATCTCGCCCTGCGTCGGCGTGAGGCCAGCGCCTTCCGCCCAATCCCATGCCTCGCTCCGCATGGCCGTGCTCAACCGCAGCAGGCTGTGGGTCACACGTCCCGCAGCCTGGTTCCCGTAAACGCCTTCGCTCATAGTCTTTTCGCTTTGCCGCCGCCCGGATGGCCGAGCAGCCGTAGTGTGGAGATCGAATCTATCTCAAAACAGACGCACCCATTCGAATGCATCAGCACGGCCGTCGCGAGGCACACGCGGCGGTCGCGTTCGCGGCGACCGGAGAGACACACGTCGTTCCGGTGTCCGCAAAGCCGACATTCTAAGCGAGAGCGGAAAATCGCACAGCTAAGTTATCCCCTGCATTCTGTGGAAAATCGCTGGATAACCGCAAATTCTTGTTGTGCGTGCAATGTCGCGCGCCCGCGAAACGGGGCGCGCCAGCATTGTCCTGTTCGAATCGGCCATTGGCCGCATGGGAATGATCCACCGGTTATCCCGCCTGCAGAGCGTTGACTTTGCAGTGGAATATCGGGTTATCCACAGATTTTCAGGACGCCTCGCATCGATTTCGGCGGGACACGGCGCCGATTACCGCTCAGCGAATCGCCATGCGGTCGATCCTGCTATCTGCAAAACATATTTTCACTCGCGCCAACGTAAGCACTGCTGCCGGACCGTCTCGTTCAGCGATTTTTCCTGTTTGAAAACGGTTCTCAACCACGATGCGTCGTTCACGCGCGCCTTCGCGAGCGCGCCGATCTCGTCGAGCGCCGCGCGCGAGCCGAGCGCGGCCGCATGCGGCGCGATCCGGTCGAGCGTGTCGAGGATGTCCTCCGCGATCGTGCGGCGCTCGCCCGTCTGAGGATTCACGCAGGTGCCTTCGAGCCCGAAGCGGCACGCTTCGAAACGGTTGAACGTGTAGACGAGGTAATCGTCCTCCGACAGCTTCAGCGGCCGGTCGGTCAGCAGGTAGCGTGCGAGCGTCTGGATGTAGCAGGCGATCGCCGCCGCGCGATCGACGGACAGCGGCGTGTCCATCACGCGCACCTCGATCGTGCCGTAGCCGGGCTTCGGCCGGATGTCCCAGTAGAAGTCCTTCATCGAGTTGACGACGCCCGTGTTCACCATCTTCGTGAAGTATTCCTCGAAGCTGTCCCACGTGAGCACGAACGGCGCGCGGCCCGACAGCGGGAACGCGAACACCGAATTCAGGCGTGCCGAATGGAAGCCCGTGTCGACGTTCTGCACGAATGGCGACGACGCCGACAGCGCGATGAAGTGCGGAATGAAGCGCGACATCGAGTGCAGCAGGAACAGCGCGCTATCGGGATCGGGACAGCCGATGTGCACGTGCTGGCCGAACACGGTGAACTGCTTGGCGAGATAGCCGTACAGCTCGGAAATGTACTGGAAGCGCGGCGCATCGTAGATCTGCCGGTCGCTCCATTGCTGGAACGCATGCGTGCCGCCGCCGGCCAGCCCGACGTTGAGCTGGTCGGCCGCCTTCACGAGCACGTCGCGGATCGCATGCAGCTCGCTGACGGCCTGCTCGTGCGAATGGCAGATGCCGGTCGACAGTTCGATCATGCTTTCGGTGATTTCCGGCGTGATGTTGCCCGGAAAGGTCTCGCCCTGGATCAGGCGCATCAGGTCGGATGCCGCTTTGGTCAGGTCGTAGTTGTGCGTGTTGACGACCTGGATCTCCAGTTCGACGCCGAACGTGAACGGTTCGGAATTGACGAAGGTTTCGAGTGCCATGGCAGGTTCCGGAATCAGTTGCCGTCGCTGCGTTCGCCGACCGCCGACAGGCAGCGATAGACGACGAACGGGCTGACGAGCTGCAGGATCACGATCGAGCACATCACGATCGCGCGCAGGTGCGGGTCGAAATTGGGATAGAGCTGGTAGGTATCGTCGACGAGCAGGTACGACAGCGCGGACATCGGCGTGAGCGCGATGCCGAGCGCGACGCCCTGCTTCATCCCGAGGCCGCTCGGCTTCGCGAACGCGACGACGCCGGCCAGCTTCGCGACGAGCCGCGTGACGATCAGCACGATCGCGAGCAGCCCGCCGAGCGCGATGTCGCCCCACGTGAACGACGTGAGCGTCAGCACGAACAGCACCACCGTCAGCAGCCAGCCGGCCGTGCCGAAGTGCTCGGGCCACAGCTGCGGCCGCGCTTCGAGGTTCTTCACGATGATGCCGGCGAGCAGCAGCGTGAGCAGCGTCGACAGCTTCAGCGCCTGCGCGACGGCGATCGCGAGCATCACGAGCCCGAACAGCGCGACGAACGAATGCTCGTCGCGCATCGTCGCGGTCATGTGACGGAACAGGTAATTGCACGAACGCGCGACCAGATACGCGACGATGAACGAACCGGCGAGCAGGTAGAGCGGCTGCAGGATCGTCGCGAAAACGTTGCCGTACGCTTCCTGGTGCAGCCAGCTCGTCACGAGCTTGGTCAGTACGATCGCATACACGCTGTTGAGCGCGGTGAGCGTGATCAGGCGCTGCGACACCTGCCCTTCCGCACGCAGTTCGGTCTTGAGCTGGATCACCATCGACGGCGACGTCGCGATCGCGATCGCCGACAGCACGAGGGCGACCATCCCCGATACGCCGAGCGCGAGCATCACGAACAGCACGAGCACGAAGGTGAGCGTGGCTTCCGCGAGGCTCGACGCGACGAGCCACGGATTGCGCCGGATCCAGCGCAGGTCGAGGCGGCTGCCGAGCTCGAACAGCAGCAGGCCGAGCGCGACGTCCATCAACAGTCGCGAGGTTTCGTCGGTGCTCGTGTCGATCACGCCGAATCCGAACGAACCGGCGATCAGGCCGATCACCGCATAGCCGGTGATGCGCGGCAAGCGCCACGCGCGATAGCACAGCTCGCCGCACAGGCCGGCTGCGAACAGCGCGAGCCCGGCCCAGAACACGGCATCCGGCGCGAGCGGCCAGTTGGGCAGGAATGAGAACGCCGACTTCATCGTGGTGACTTCTCCTTTGGAAGCAACCGCCAGCGACGCGGGGTCAAGCGACAGGAATGGATGCGCGCCGGCTGGGTATCGCCCCGAATGTGATTGTTGTGCTCGACGATGGCGGTACATGGGGTCCGCCTGTTCCGCCACAAGGCGGAACGTCGTTCAGGTTGCCGATCTGGATTGTCGGCCTGGTGTGTGAACGGACTGCGCAGTCTCGAAGATTCAGATTCGAAATCGTGCCGACCGTTCCGTTGAAGCATGTCCGGCGCTTGGCCGAACGAACGCGAAGGAAACCGATTGTGCCACAGCTTTTTCGTTCCGGAACCGACTGAATCGACTCGCGGCGCTGTGCGGCGCCACAGGTCTTTGGTTTCAAAGGTTTACCTGTATATATACGTAGTAGAAGTTAACAAAGGACGCACAGTTCTGTGGATAACTCCGGTTTACGTTGGAAGATCAAGGTGTTGGCGAAACCATAACCGGTTGCACAGGCTGTTCGCTCACAGGCGTTTGAGTTGAGCAACTTTCGGGCCGCTTCACAGCTGTGCAGAGTTACCCAGTTTACGTCCACTGTGATTGCACACGAAGTGCGCGCGGATTCCGCGCGGTTATCCACAGCATCGCGTGGATAACCTTGCGCGGAAAAATCGGGAAACTGTGAGCGGCGCGCGCGAGGTCAGCCCGCCGAGCCGACGCGGCGGGCGCGCAGGGCGCGGATCAGGAAGCGGGCGGGATCGACGGCGTCGGCGAGTTCGCGCTCGAGCGGCCAGGGCTCGCCTTCGAGTTGCGAGGCGATGAGTTCGGCGCCGAGCGCGGCCCACACGAGGCCGCGCGAACCGAAGCCGAATGCGCCGTAGAGGCCCGGCATGCGCGGCAGGTCGCGCGCCTGCGCACCGCCCAGCGCGCGTGCGTTCGCGGTGGCCTGCGCTTCGTCGGCGAGCGGGCCGATGAGCGGCAGGCGGTCGCCGACGACCCAGCGGAATGCGACGCGGCCGTGCAGCGTGGCGGGATCCGGCAGCGCGCCGATCAGGCCCGGCAGCAGGTGCCGCACGCGATCGAGGTTTTCGGCGTGGCCGGCCGCGCGCATCGCGGGATCGGTGTCGTCCGGTTCGAAGGTGGCGCCGATCAGCAGCGTGCCGTCGTCGAGCGGGACCGCGTAACCGTCGCCGATCGCCGGGCACGGCAGCGGCGCCGTCGTGCCCGGCGGCAACAGCGTGAGCTGGCCGCGCACCGGTTGCAGCGCGACATGCCGCAGCCCGGCAAGACGCGCTGCGTCGCCCGCGTTCGCGAGCACGACGACGGACGCATCGGCCAGCGTGGCGCCCGTATCGTCGAGCGCATGCCAGGTGTCGTCCCGCCGTTCGAGCCGTGCGACGCAGGTGGACGCCAGCAGCCGCACGCGCTCGCCGGCCGCCGCATACTGCGCGGCGCACAGCCCGGCCGGCCATACGGCGCCGCCGTGCGGAAACAGCAGGCCGCCCTGCGCGACCGGCAGATTCAGGTGCGCCCGCGCGGCATCGGCATCGAGCAGCGTTGCATAGTCGGACGGCGCCCCGAAAGCGTCGAACGCGTCGCGCATCCGCGCGAAATCGTCGGCCGATTCGGCGAGATGGAGCATCCCGTGCGTGCTGCGTGCGAATGCATGCCCCGCGCGTTCGAGGGCGCGCCAGCGGGCGAGCGCGTGCAGGAAGCCGCCGCGCGTGAGCCGGCTCGCGACGTTGTCGTCGCGCGTCATCAATGGATGGAACACACCGGCCGGATTGCCCGACGCTTCGCTCGCGATCCGTTCGTGCCGTTCGATCAGCGTGACGTCCCAGCCGCGCGCGGCCAGACGTTCGACGACCGCGCAGCCGGCGAGACCCGCGCCGATCACGATCGCGCGGCGCGCGGCAACGGGCAGCGCGCGCGGCGGCTCGTGCCGGCGCGCGCGCCAGCGCGGCGCATAGTCGCCGACGAGCCGATCGTCGACTTCGCGGAACGTGAAACCTGTTTCGCCGAGCGCGTGTTTCACGTCGTCGGACTTTGCATGCGTCGCAAACGTCGCGTGTTCGCCGGCGAGTTTCGCGAGTGCGCGAATCCCGTCGCTCGATGCCGCGGCGCCTTCGAGAAAAAACGCATCGGCACGCGCGACGAGCTTCTTCAACAAGTCGATCGCATCGCCGAACGCGAGCGTGAGCACCACGCGCCCTGCGTCGAATTCGAGCCGATGCAGGCCCGGCACGAGTATCGGCCAGGCATCGAGCAACGCGTCGACGTCTGCCGATATGGTTGTGTCTACAACCATATGCGAGACCGCGCGGTGCAGGTCGTCGCGTGAGAACGGATGCGGTTCGATCGCGACGACGTGCAGCCGTTCGCAGCGCGCCGGATCGTCGCGCCACGCGGCCCAGGCCGCGAGGAAGCCGGCGCCCGCGCCGAACGCGGTCGTGACGATCGTGAACGTTCGGCGGCGCTGCCAGCGCGCGGGCAGCCCGTTGCCCGCGACGAACGTGCGATGCGCGCGAGCGAGCGTGCCGGATGCACCGCGATGAAGCTCGCCGAACTCGGGCGAGACGAGCGTGCCGTCGTCGCGAAGCGCGAGCGTGGCGGAAACAAGTCGGTCGGGCATGCGAAACAAAAAACGTGGCAGCCAAGCCTGGCAAGGGATTGCGGGAGGCCGTCCAACCGGCCGTTGGAAAGGGGCAACGGCGCGACGATCGGGCGGACCACGCCGCGGACCCTGTCCGGTTGGCGCAGGTCAAAAAATGGGCAGTCGACGATTCATTCGGCGAAATACCGATGAAAATCTTTGAAACCCTTGTCGTTATTGGGTTTGCGCTGCGCTATCATAGCAACGCCGTACCGCGGGGTGGCCGCCGGCAAGCCGGAGGGCGCGTCGCGCGGGCCAGGATTCGGCGCTGTGTCGTCGGAGTCTGACTCTCGACGGCACGGTTCGCGCACGTATAATCGGCGCGTTCGCGCTGTTCGTGTCAACCTAACCTGATAAAGGAACCTTAATGAACAAACAGGAACTGATCGACGCCGTCGCCGCCCAAACGGGCGCCAGCAAGGCTCAAACCGGCGAAACGCTGGACACGCTGCTCGAAGTCATCAAGAAGGCCGTGTCGAAGGGTGATGCGGTTCAGCTGATCGGCTTCGGCAGCTTCGGTTCGGGCAAGCGCGCAGCACGTACGGGCCGCAACCCGAAGACGGGCGAAACCATCAAGATCCCGGCAGCCAAGACGGTCAAGTTCACGGCTGGCAAGGCGTTCAAGGACGCCGTCAACAAGCGTTAAACCCGCGCCTGTTCCATGAAAAACCCGCCTCTCGGCGGGTTTTTTGTTGGGCGCGCGCGGCATTTTCGCCACAGTTCGCGCCGCTCTTGCAAAAGTTAACGGTTATTTTACAAGCCGTTACCACGCGATCATGCGTGCACGATCTGCGTGTCGCCGTGATCGTCGTCGTGCGAATCGACGTCCCACGCCGGGAACGGATCGTCGAACGCCGCCCATCCCGCCGCGCCGAGTGCGAACTCCGCATCGGTCAGCAGGCATGCATCGAGTTTCGCGCGCCACGCATCGGCGTCGAGCGCGATGCCGATCAGCACGAGTTCCTGGCGGCGATCGCCGACCGTGCGATCGTCGAGATCGCCGAGCCATTCGGTGCGGATTTCAGCGAGCAGTTCGTCGTCGTCCGGCCATTCCGTGCGATCCTGCGCCGCCCACCACAAACCTGCCGGGCCATGCCGGCATACGCCGCCCGCCTGCGACAGCGAACCTGCGATGTCGTTGCGCGTCGCGAGCCAGAAGAAACCCTTGCTGCGCAGCACGCCAGGCCACTCCTGATGCAGCAGCGCCCAGAGCCGTGCCGGGTGAAACGGCCGGCGCGCACGGTAAACAAAATTGCCGATGCCGAATTCGTCGGCTTCGCCGTGCACGTGCGCATGATGGTCGTCATGGCAGTCCGGGTCGTCGCAATGCGTGTGATCGTGATCAAGCGACGCGAGCCAGCCCGGCGCGTTCGCGGCTTCGTCGAAATCGAAGCGGCCGGTGTTCAGCACTTCGTCGAGCGGCACGTTGCCGAACGTCGAGACGACCTGGTGCGCACGCGGATTGAGGCGCGCGAGGATGTGCTGCAGGCGGGCGAGATCGTCCGCGCCGACGAGGTCGGCCTTGTTGATCACCAGCACGTCGCAGAATTCGATCTGCTCGATCAGCAGCTCGACGAGCGTGCGGTCGTCGTCTTCCGACGCGGCGATGCCGCGTGTCGCGAGCGCGTCGTCGGAGCCGTAGTCGCGCAGGAAGTTGTACGCGTCGACCACGGTGACGAGCGTGTCGAGCCGCGCGATGGCCGACAACGACGTGCCGTCGTCGTCGACGAACGTGAAGGTCTCGGCGATCGGCATCGGCTCCGCGATACCGGTCGATTCGATCATGATCGCGTCGAAGCGGCCTTCGGACGCAAGGTTGCGGATCTCGACGAGCAGATCGTCGCGCAGCGTGCAGCAGATGCAGCCGTTCGACATTTCGACGAGGCGTTCCTCGACGTGCGACAGCGCCTGCGCATCGCGCACGAGCGACGCGTCGATGTTGACCGCCGCGAGATCGTTGACGATCACCGCGACTTTCAGGCCCGCGCGGTTCGCGAGGACGTGGTTGAGCAGCGTGGTCTTGCCGGCGCCGAGGAAACCGGACAGCACGGTGACGGGCAACGGCTGTTTCATTGCCGGATTCATGATGATATGCACCAACGGAAGAGATGAAAAAGCGGCCGCGGCGCCCTGCCGGGGCGCGATCGGCCCGCGCACGGGCGAAACGGCGGCGTCAGCCCGCATTGTGCATCAAACGCGCGCGGCCGGCCCGGCGTCAGCCGGCGACGCGGCGCGGAATCACTGAGCGGCTTGAGGCGCTTGAGCGGCCTGGGTGGTCTGCGCGGGCGGCAGCAGCTTCCATTGCGTCAGGATGCCGGCGATCTGCCGCGCGTACTTGTCGCGCAGCGACGGCGTTTCCGAATGATAGGCGCCGACTGCCTGCCAGGTGTTGCCGTAGCGGTTCATCTTCTGCTTGAGATGCCACGCGGCGATGTACACGTTCTTGCACGGCTCCATCAGCGTGTCGCGGCCGATCCCGTAGCGCGACAGCGTCGGCAGGTGGATCGAATTGATCTGCATCAGGCCGTAGTCGACCGAGCCGTTCGTGTTCTTGTTCAGCGCCTCGGGCCGGTTGCGCGATTCCTGCCACGCGATCGCGCGCAGGATCAGCGGATTGACCTGCTGATATTTGGCCGCTTCGTCGAAACAGTCCGCGCGTGCGTTGCCGCTGGCGAACCACGCGCCGGCGGCGATCAACGCGATCGAAGCGAACCGTCTGTTCATCGTGCGGAAACGAAAGGAAATTGCGCGAAGCTCGGGAAAACCCGTGCCTGTTATTAGTGCGACGAGAAACGCGCCGCCCGTATCATACCGGCAGACCGTCAGATTGCGACAGGCAGGAATACGGCAGCCCGGTTATACCGCATTTCCGTGTCGGTTCATCGCGAAAACCAGGGAGAGGGCCGGCATGCGGAGGGTTACATCTATCCTTACATCTTGCATACGATTCGTCGGATACCTGTCGTATGTGAGACAGTCTTCGGATCAATGTGATATTTCGGACATGAAAAACTGCTAATGTCGCCTCTTTCGGACTTGGATCCCAGCACTACCGCCGGAAGTGGCCTGAGCCGGCATCGACCCATTCATCCATGACAAGAAATCGCTTCGTTATGCGGCGTATCGCCACGACCCTGCTCGTGGCAGGCATCATCGTCTCGCAGGCCGCCTACGCTCAGGTCACGCTCAATTTCGTGAATGCGGATATCGACCAGGTCGCGAAAGCGATCGGCGCCGCGACCGGCAAGACCATCATCGTCGACCCCCGCGTGAAGGGGCAGCTCAATCTCGTGGCCGAACGGCCGGTGCCGGAAGACCAGGCGTTGAAGACGCTGCAGTCGGCGCTGCGCATGCAGGGCTTCGCGCTCGTGCAGGATCACGGCGTGCTGAAGGTCGTGCCGGAAGCCGACGCGAAGCTGCAGGGCGTGCCGACCTACATCGGCAATGCGCCGCAGGCGCGCGGCGACCAGGTGATCACGCAGGTGTTCGAGCTGCACAACGAATCGGCGAACAACCTGCTGCCCGTGCTGCGGCCGCTGATCTCGCCGAACAACACGGTGACGGCCTACCCGGCGAACAACACGATCGTCGTGACCGACTATGCGGACAACGTGCGCCGCATCGCGCAGATCATCTCGGGCGTCGACAGCGCCGCGGGCGCGCAGGTGCAGGTCGTGCCGCTGCGCAACGCGAACGCGATCGACCTCGCCGCGCAACTGCAGAAAATGCTCGATCCGGGCGCGATCGGCAACAGCGACGCCACGCTGAAGGTATCGGTCACGGCCGACCCGCGCACCAACGCGCTGCTGCTGCGTGCGTCGAACGCGTCGCGCCTCGCGGCCGCGAAGCGTCTCGTGCAGCAGCTCGACGCGCCGAGCGCGGTGCCCGGCAACATGCACGTCGTGCCGCTGCGCAACGCCGATGCGGTGAAGCTCGCGAAGACGCTGCGCGGGATGCTCGGCAAGGGCGGCAACGACAGCGGCTCGTCGGCGTCGTCCAACGATGCGAACAGCTTCAACCAGAACGGCGGCTCGTCGTCGAGCGGCAACTTCTCGACCGGCACGTCGGGCACCCCGCCGCTGCCGTCGGGCGGCCTGGGCGGTTCGTCGTCGTCGTCCGGGTATGGCGGCGGCTCGTCCGGCGGTGGCCTCGGTACCGGCGGCCTGCTCGGCGGTGACAAGGACAAGAGCGGCGACGACAACCAGCCGGGCGGGATGATCCAGGCCGACTCGGCCACCAACTCGCTGATCATCACCGCGTCCGATCCGGTGTACCGGAACCTGCGCTCGGTGATCGACCAGCTCGACGCACGGCGTGCGCAGGTCTATATCGAAGCGCTGATCGTCGAGCTGAACTCGACGACGCAGGGCAACCTCGGCATCCAGTGGCAGGTCGCGAGCGGCCAGTTTCTCGGCGGCACGAACCTGGCGCCGACGGCTGGCAACGGTTTGGGCAACAGCATCATCAACCTGACGGCCGGCGGCCTGACCAACGCCGCCGGCGGGATCACCGGCGGCGGCCTCGCGTCCAATCTCGGGCAGCTGTCCCAAGGCCTCAACATCGGCTGGCTGCACAACATGTTCGGCGTACAGGGGCTCGGCGCGCTGCTCCAGTATTTCGCGGGCGTGAGCGACGCGAACGTGCTGTCGACGCCGAACCTGATCACGCTCGACAACGAGGAAGCGAAGATCGTGGTCGGCCAGAACGTGCCGATCGCGACCGGCTCGTATTCGAACCTGACGAGCGGCACGACCAGCAACGCATTCAATACGTACGATCGCCGCGACGTCGGCCTGACGCTGCACGTGAAGCCGCAGATCACCGACGGCGGAATCCTGAAGCTCCAGCTCTATACCGAGGATTCGGCCGTCGTCAACGGCACCACCAACTCGCAGACCGGCCCGACCTTCACGAAGCGCTCGATCCAGTCGACGATCCTGGCCGACAACGGCGAGATCATCGTGCTCGGCGGCTTGATGCAGGACAACTACCAGGTGTCGAACAGCAAGGTGCCGCTGCTCGGCGACATTCCGTGGATCGGCCAGCTGTTCCGTTCGGAATCGAAGGTGCGCGCGAAGACCAACCTGATGGTGTTCCTGCGTCCGGTGATCATTTCCGATCGCAGCACCGCGCAGGAAGTCACGTCGAACCGCTACGACTACATCCAGGGCGTGACGGGTGCGTACAAGTCGGACAACAACGTGATCCGCGACAAGGACGACCCGGTCGTCCCGCCGATGCCGATCGGTCCGAGCCAGGGTGGCACGGCCGCAGGCAACCTGTTCGATCTCGACAAGATGCGTCGCCAGCAGTTGCAGCGCCAGGTGGCGCCCGTGCCGGCCCAGCCGCTGCCGGAGGCGACGCCCGCGCAGCCGCTGACCACCGCGCCGGGAGCCTCGCAGTGAGCGACGTGCTCGCGTCCTCCGCCCACGACGGCGCGCCGGGCGAACGCCAGCCGCCGTCGCCGCTCGCCGCGCGCCTGCTGCCGTACGGCTTTGCGAAGAGCGGCCAGGTGCTGATCGCGCATCAGCTCGACGACACGCTCGAGGTGTGGATCAGCGAACGCACGAGCGACGCCGCGCTCGCGGAAATCGCGCGCAACTTCGGCTCGATCGCCGTGCATCGCGTGCCGGCCGACGAGCTCGCGCAGGCGATCAACCAGGCCTACGCGCGCCAGGACGGCAGCGCCGCGCAGGTGGTCGGCGAGGTCGAAGGTGAAGTCGACCTGTCGCGGCTGATGCAGGACATCCCCGAAGTCGAGGATCTGCTCGAATCGGAAGACGACGCGCCGATCATCCGGATGATCAACGCGCTGCTCACGCAAGCGGCGCGCGAACAGGCGTCGGACATTCACATCGAGCCGTTCGAGAATGCGTCGGTCGTGCGCTTTCGCGTCGACGGCACGCTGCGCGACGTCGTGCGCCCGAAGAAGGCGCTGCACGGCGCGCTGATCTCGCGGATCAAGATCATGGCGCAGCTCGACATCGCGGAGAAGCGCCTGCCGCAGGACGGCCGCATCACGCTGCGCGTCGGCGGCCGGCCGGTCGACGTGCGCGTGTCGACGCTGCCGACCGGGCACGGCGAGCGCGCGGTGCTGCGTCTGCTGGAAAAGGATGCGCAGCGCCTGAACCTCGAAGCGCTCGGGATGGGCCGCGACACGCTCGTCCAGTTCGACAAGCTGATCGGCCGCCCGCACGGCATCGTGCTCGTCACCGGCCCGACCGGTTCGGGCAAGACGACCACGCTGTACGCGTCGATGTCGCGGCTCGAAACCGCGACGACCAACATCATGACCGTCGAGGACCCGATCGAATACGACCTGTCCGGCATCGGCCAGACGCAGGTGAACGAGCGGATCGGGATGACCTTTGCCCGCGCGCTGCGCTCGATCCTGCGCCAGGACCCGGACGTGATCATGATCGGCGAAATCCGCGACCTCGAAACCGCGCAGATCGCGGTGCAGGCGTCGCTGACGGGCCACCTCGTGCTCGCGACGCTGCACACGAACGACGCGGCGTCCGCCGTCACGCGCCTGACCGACATGGGCGTCGAGCCGTACCTGCTCGCGTCGTCGCTGCTCGGCGTGCTCGCGCAGCGCCTCGTGCGCCAGCTCTGCCCGGTCTGCAAGGAAGAGCGGCATGAGGACGGCCGTACCGTGTGGCATCCGGTCGGCTGCGCGAAGTGCGGACATTCTGGTTATGCGGGCCGGCGCGGTGTGTACGAACTGCTGGTGATCGACGATTCGATCCGCTCGCTGATTCACCGCAACGCGGCCGATGCCGAGATCCTGGCCGCCGGCCGCGCGGAAGGCATGCGCACGCTGCGCGACGACGCCGAGCGCTGGCTCGCGTCCGGCGCGACGTCGCTCGAGGAAGTGCTGCGCGTGACGGGAGGCGCATAGCGCGATGCCGGCATTCCGTTTCGAAGCAATCGATGCGGCGGGACGCGCGCAGAAAGGCGTCATCGATGCCGACAGCGCGCGCGCCGCGCGCGGCCAGCTGCGCACGCAGGGGCTCACGCCGCTCGTCGTCGAGCCGGCCGCGAGCGCGACGCGCGGCGCGCGTTCGCAGCGGCTCGCGTTCGGCCGCAAGCTGTCGCAGCGCGAACAGGCGATCCTCACGCGCCAGCTCGCGAGCCTGCTGATCGCCGGGCTGCCGCTCGACGAGGCGCTCGGCGTGCTGACCGAGCAGGCCGAGCGCGACTACATCCGCGAACTGATGGCCGCGATCCGCGCGGAAGTGCTCGGCGGCCATTCGCTCGCGAATGCGCTCGGCCAGCATCCGCGCGATTTTCCGGAAATCTACCGCGCACTCGTTGCCGCGGGCGAGCACACCGGCAAGCTCGGCATCGTGCTGTCGCGCCTGGCCGACTACATCGAGCAGAGCAATGCGCTCAAGCAGAAGATCCTGCTGGCGTTCACGTATCCGGGCATCGTCACGCTGATCGCATTCGGCATCGTCACGTTCCTGCTGAGCTACGTCGTGCCGCAGGTCGTCAACGTGTTCGCGAGCACGAAGCAGCAGCTACCGATCCTCACGGTCGTGATGATGGCGCTGTCGGAATTCGTGCGGCACTGGTGGTGGGCGGTCCTGATCGCGGTCGCGCTCATCGTGTGGTTCGTGAAGGCGACGCTGTCGCGCGCCGGGCCCCGGCTCGCGTTCGATCGCTGGGTGCTGACCGCGCCGCTCGCGGGCAAGCTCGTGCGCGGCTACAACACGGTGCGTTTCGCGAGCACGCTCGGCATTCTCACCGCGGCCGGCGTGCCGATCCTGCGCGCGTTGCAGGCGGCCGGCGAGACGCTGTCGAACCGCGCGATGCGCGCGAACATCGACGACGCGATCGTGCGCGTGCGCGAAGGCTCCGCGCTGTCGCGCGCGCTGAACAACGTGAAGACGTTTCCGCCGGTGCTCGTGCACCTGATTCGTTCGGGCGAGGCGACGGGCGACGTGACGACGATGCTGGATCGCGCGGCCGAAGGCGAAGCGCGCGAGCTGGAGCGCCGAACGATGTTCCTGACGAGCCTGCTGGAGCCGCTGCTGATCCTCGCGATGGGCGGCATCGTGCTCGTGATCGTGCTGGCCGTGATGCTGCCGATCATCGAGCTGAACAACATGGTGCAGTGACGGAGCGGCCCGATTCTGCTTGCCGGGCCGCCGCCGTTCAGCGCATGTAGATCGCGGGGGACGGCGTGTTCGCCGGGAGCTGGATTTCGGCGCGGGCGCCGTTGCGGTCGACGATGATCGAGCGCGGGCGGACTTCGGCGAGCTTCGCGCCGGACGTGACGTCCGCGCCGAGCGACACGGCGCGCGGCGGTTCGCCGCCGACGCTGACGATCGCGGCGCCGCCGTGGTCAAGCGCGAGAATGCCGAACAGGTGGATGTCCTGGACGGGATTCTTGTCAAGCTGACCGCCGAAGAGCGCCGCGGCGTCCTCGGTGCGGATCGGCAGCCGCGCGGCGGCGGCGGGCAGCGGCGCTTCGCGAGCGGACAGCGTGACGACCCAGTAGGTGGCCGTCGCGCACAAACCCGCGAAGAGGGCGAGGGAAAGGATCCGGATCGAGAGCGCGTTCATGCGCGCTATTGTACGGATGTATATGAAATTTGCGTTGGGTGAAAGCCCTCGGCGATGCGCGCCTTACAATGCGTGCTCCGCGCCCGCCGGTCCGGAAGGTTGCCGTCAGGCAATCGTCCGGTGCGCCGGGTGCGTCACTCAATCGACGACATTTTTTGGAAAGAGGTAGTCAGTCATGCAAACGTGGATCACTCGCCGCAACGCGGCCGTGCGTCGTCAGCGCGGTTTCACGCTGATCGAGATCATGGTGGTGGTCGCGATCCTCGGGATCCTGGCAGCGCTGATCGTGCCGAAGATCATGAGCCGCCCAGACGAGGCGCGCCGCATCGCCGCGAAGCAGGACATCGGCACGATCATGCAGGCGCTCAAGCTGTACCGTCTGGACAACGGCCGCTATCCGACCCAGGAGCAGGGCCTGAATTCGCTGATCCAGAAGCCGACCACCGATCCGATCCCGAACAACTGGAAGGACGGCGGCTATCTCGAGCGCCTGCCGAACGATCCGTGGGGCAACGGGTACAAGTACCTGAACCCGGGCGTGCACGGCGAGATCGACGTGTTCAGCTACGGCGCCGACGGCAAGGAAGGCGGCGACGGCAACGATACCGACATCGGCTCGTGGCAATAGGCCGGCACTGATCGGCCCGACGTTTCATTCCCGTTCTTCATGCTCGCCATTCGCACGACCTCCCGCTGCGGCCGCGATTGCCGTGTGCGTCGCGGTGCGGTGCCGTTCGTACTGGCACGTGCCGATGGCGGCCTGATGAAGCACGGCGCGGCACGACGTCGCACGCGCGGCTTCACGCTGCTCGAAATGCTGGTCGTGCTGGTGATCGCGGGGCTGCTCGTGTCGCTCGCATCGCTGTCGCTGACGCGCAATCCGCGCACCGACCTGCGCGAGGAAGCGCAGCGTATCGCGCTGCTGTTCGAGACGGCCGGCGACGAAGCGCAGGTGCGCGCGCGGCCGATCGCGTGGCAGCCGACCGCGCACGGTTTCCAGTTCGACGTGAGCTCGCCCGACGGCTGGCGCACGCTGCGCGACGACCTGCTGCGTCCGCGCGACTGGGACGGCGGCGTCACCGGCGCCGACATCGATTACCCGGGGTCGGACACGCGCGCGAGCCGCGTCGTGTTCGGCACCGAGAGCATCGACACGCCGGTGCGCGTGACGCTGCATTCGGCCGCCGGCAGCGCGACGATCGTCGGCACCGGCAACGGCCGCTACGAGGTGCAATGACGATGCGTCGTCGCCTGCCCTTCCCCGTTTCTTCCGCCTGCGGCTTCACGATGATCGAGGTGCTGGTCGCGCTCGCGATCATCGCGGTCGCGCTCGCCGCGTCGATCCGCGCGGTCGGCACGATGGCGACCAACGCGTCCGAGCTGCATCGCCGGCTGCTCGCCGGCTGGAGCGCCGACAATGCGCTCGCGCAGCTGCGGCTCACGCATGCGTGGCCGGAGGTCGGCGAACAGAGTTTCGACTGCTCGCAAGGCAACGTGCAGCTCGTCTGCACGCAGCGCGTGAGCACCACGCCGAATCCGGTGTTCCGGCGCGTGCGGATTTCGGTGAGCATGCCCGGCCGCGCCGGCGTGCTCGCGCAGATGGTGACGGTGGTCGCGAATGAAACCAGCCGTCCGCTCTGACGCGCCGATGCGCCGCGCGTCCGCCCCCTCGTCCCGTGCTGCCCGCGGCTTCACGCTGATCGAGCTGATGATCGCGATCGCGATCCTCGCAGTGGTCGCGATTCTCGCGTGGCGCGGGCTCGACCAGATCATGCGCGGTCGCGACAAGGTCGCGGCCGCGATGGAGGACGAGCGCGTGTTCGCGCAGATGTTCGACCAGATGCGCATCGACGCGCGGCTCGCCGCGACCGACGACGAGGCCGGCCAGCCGGCGATCGGCGTCGCCGGCAATACGCTGCAGATCGTGCGCGAACTCGACGTGCCGGGCGTCGCGCCGCGGCTGCAGGTGGTCCGCTACCGGATCGCCGGCGGGCGCGTCGTGCGCTACGCATCGCCGCCGATCGACGACACGAACCGGTTGCGCACCGTGCTGAAGGACAGCAGCGTCGACGGCTGGAGCTGGGTCGCGCTGATGGGCGGCGTCGGCGCGATCGACGCGAAGCTGTACGTGCCGCGCGTGGGCTGGACCACCAACCTGCAGACGGCCGACGACGCGCTCGCGCAGAACAACGACGCGCTCAAGGTGCCGCAGATCGGCAACGCGCCGCCGGCGCGCGCGGTGACCGGGCTGCAGGTCAGCATCGGCGCGACGTCGCTGCGCGTGCCGATCACGCGCATCTTCCTCGTCGGGGAATGACGATGCGCGCGCGCCCTTTCCGTCGAATGCCTGCCCGCCGCCAGCGCGGCGCCGCGATCATCACCGCGCTGCTCGTGGTCGCGCTGTCGGCGATCCTCGTGTCGGGGATGCTGTGGCGCCAGCAGGTTCAGATCCGCCGCATCGAGAACCAGCGCGTGATCGCGCAGGCGCAGTGGGTCGCGCGCGGCGCGCTCGACTGGACCCGGATGATCCTGCGTTCCGAAGGCGACACGGCGCCCGGCATCACCTATCTCGGCGGGATCTGGGGCGTGCCGATCGCGAAGACGAAGCTGTCGGATTTCCTCGGCCGGATCGGCGCACCGAACGACACGGACGCCGAAGACACCTATCTGTCCGGCTCGATCGAGGACGCGCAGGCGAAGTTCAACCTGCGCAACCTCGTGTCGTCGCCGGCGCCCGGCGTGCTGCAACTGAACGTCACGCAGATGCAGGCGTTCCAGCGCCTGCTGACGACGCTCGGCTACGACAGCGCGTTCGCGAAGCGCATCGCGCTGCAGGTGCGCGCGGGGCTGCTGCATTCGGCCACGCGGTTCCAGATGCCGAACCTGCCCGGCGGCGGCGGGACCGCCGCGAACGCCGCGACCGCGCCGGTGACGAGCGGCGACATGCAAGGCAGCGGCTTCACCGACGATCCTGGCATGGCCGGCGGCGACCGCGGACCCGCGCCGCTGATGATGACGCGCGTCGACAGCCTGCTCGACGTCGACGGCGTGACGCCGGAGATGGTCGCGCGGCTGCGCCCGTTCGTCACGGTGCTGCCGACCACCACGCCCGTGAACATGAACACCGCACCGGCCGAAGTGATCGCCGCGCTGATACCGGGGATGAGCGTGTCGTCCGCGCAGGCGCTCGTGTCGCGCCGCGAGACCGTATTTTTCCGCAACGTGGGCGACGTGCAGCTCGCGCTGCGCGGCGCCGGCGCGCCGCCGAACGTGACGATCGACTCGAGCCTCGTCGACGTCAATTCGAGCTATTTCATCGTGCATGGCCGGATTCAGCACGAACGCGCGGAGGTCGACCGCACCTCGCTCGTGTATCGTGATCCGACCACGCACTCGACGCGGGTCGTGCGCATCCGCGACCAGCTATAACGACGCCAATCGGGAGAGGAGCTCTTGTGAGCACGTTGATTGTTTCTTTGCCGCCGCGCGAGCCTGCCGTGCCGTTGCAGGAATGGCAGTGGCCCGAGCTGCCGTTCACGCTCGTCGACAAGGCCGGCCAGGTGCAGCGCGCGGGCCGCGCCGCGCTCGCGCTGCTGCCGCGCGCGAACGCGACGGTGCTGATCGTCGCCGCGCGCGACGTGCTGCTGCTGGCCGCGACCGTGCCGCCGCTGAAGGGGCCGAAGCTGCGCCAGGCGCTGCCCAACATCGTCGAGGATCAGCTGATCCAGGACCCGCTCGGCTGCCACATCGCGCTCGATCCGGCCGCGCTGCCCGACGGGCGCCGCGTGCTGGCCGTCGTCGACCGCGCATGGTTCCGCACGATCTGCGACGCGTTCACCGCGGCCGGCCACCGGCACCTGAGCGCGGTGCCCGCGACCCGCTGCCTGCCGGCGCCGCGCGCGTCGGCCGACGCGGG
>NZ_BCPO01000001.1:0-39264 GCF_016586105.1 Burkholderia sp. E168m15 | reverse complement strand
CTGGCCGCGCTCGCGGGCGGCGGTGACGTCGAACTGTACGAACTCGGCGAACCGGGCGCGGAGCCGCGGCTCGCGTCGGTCGGCCGCACCGACGCGCCGCTGCTGCCGGGCGCCGCGCCGCTGTCGTTCGACACGTTCGCGCGCCGGGCGCTGACCGAACCGTTCGATCTGTGCCAGTTCGAATTCGAATCGCAGCCGTGGCGCTTCGACCGCGCGACGGTGAAGCGCCTGCGCGTACCGATCGCGCTGGCCGCGGCGACGCTCGGCGTCGCGGTGATCGGGATGAACCTGCACTGGTGGAAGCTGTCGCGCGAGCGCGATGCGCTGTCCGCGCAGATCACCGAGACGCTGCTGTCTGCCTTCCCGAAGACGACCACCGTGCTCGATCCGCCCGCGCAGATGCAGCGCCAGCTCGACCAGCTTCGGCTCGCTGCCGGCGAGCTGTCGCCGAACGATTTCCTCGCGCTATCGAGCGGCTTGTCGCGCTCGATGGGCGCGCTGCCGCTGAACGGCATCGCGTCGCTCGACTATCACGACCGGCGGCTCGACGTCGGCTTCAAGCCGGAGGTCAAGGTCGATCCCGATTTCACGCAGCGCCTCGCGCGTAACGGACTGTCCGGCGAAGTCGACAGCAACACGGGCAAATGGACGATCCGGAGCCGCTCATGAAAACCGAACAACTGAACCAGACGCTGGCCCAGTTCTGGGGCGAGCGCACGCCGCGCGAGAAGACGCTGCTCGGCTGGGGCGGCGCCGTGCTGGCGGTCGCGATTGCGTATTCGGTGCTGTGGTCGCCCGCGCAGGAAGGCCGCGCGCGGATTCAGCGCGAACTGCCGGCGATGCGTCACGAACTCGCGCAGATGACCGCGCAGGCGAACGAGGCGAAGTCGCTGGCTGCCGCCGCGCAGGGTGTCGCGCCGACCGGCCTCGCGCTGAAGGATGCGCTCACTGCATCGCTGTCCGATCACGGGCTGCAGGGCGCGCAGGTGCAGATCGTCGGCAACGGCGTGCAGATCCAGATGAAGAACGTGTCGTTCCCGGCATGGACCCAGTGGCTCGACGATGCGCGCCGGCAGTTCAAGGTGCAGGTCGGCGAGGCGCATGCCACGGCGCTGAAGGAAGACGGCCAGGTCGATCTGACGGCCGTGATGCAACCTTCCGTCCAGAAATAGATGACGGCGGTGAATGACGCAAACGAAGGCCGGCCGATGCGGCCGTGGGTGAGACGGCTCGTCACCGTGTTGCCGTGGGTGCTGGCAGGCGGCCTGGCCACGGCGGTGACGCTCGTCGCGCTCGCGCCGGCCGCGTGGATCGCGCCGCAGTTCGCGCGTGCGACCGGCGGCCACGTGAATCTCGCCGATCCGGACGGGTCGCTGTGGCACGGCTCCGGCACGCTGATGCTCGCGCCGGGCGCCGACCAGAGCGCGGCGACGCTGCTGCCGGGCCGGGTCGAATGGACCACGCGCTTCTGGCCGTTGCTGACCGGGCGTGTTCAGATGCGCATGCGGCAGACCGAAGCGATGCCCGATGCGGTCACGCTCGATGCGACGTGGCGCGGCGCGGTGCTGTCGGCGGGCACGATGGCCGTGCCTGCGTCGCTGCTCACCGGGCTCGGCACGCCGTTCAACACGCTCGACCTGCAGGGCGACGTGCGGCTCGGCTGGAGCGACTGGCGGCTGATCGGCAACAACGCGTTCGGCCAGCTGACGGTGACGATCGATTCGATGAGTTCGCGCGTGTCGCGCGTGAAGCCGCTCGGTTCGTACCGCGCGGTATTGCAGGCGAAGGGCGCGGGCGCCGATCTCGACCTGTCGACGACGCAGGGCCCGCTGTTCCTCGACGGGCACGGCAGCTTCGGCCCCGGCCAAGGATCGTTCCGCGGGACCGCGCATGCGGCGCCGGAGCAGCAGGCAAACCTCGCCGGACTGCTGAACCTGCTCGGCCACCCGATCGGCAACAACCAGGTGTCGCTGATCTTCGGCGACGCGCAGCGCTGATTCTGATTGCGCGCGTCGCCCGCTTCCCTTTCTACTTCTGCGCGAGCGGCGCGGCGGCCGACGGTGCGGTGGCCGCGGGCGCGGCCGCACCGGACGCCGGCAAGGGCGCCGGCGCCGCCATGTCGCCGTTCTCGTGCGCCATCTCCGATACGTTCCAGCCGCCGCCGAGCGCCTTCACGAGCCCGACCGACGACACCATCCGCTGCCCGGCGATCGTCGCGAGCTTTTGCTGCGCGGTGAACGCGGTGGTCTGCGCGGTCAGCACGTTCAGGTACGCGACCGTGCCGGCCTTGTACTGGTTCGTGACGATCGCGAGCGCGTGCTCGGCGCTGTCGACCGCCTGCCGCTGCACGTCGATTTCCTGCGCGAGAATGCGCTGCGACGCGAGGTTGTCCTCGACGTCCTGGAACGCGGTGAGTACCGCGAGGCGATAGGCGGCGACGTCCTGGTCGTAGGTCGCGCGCGCGGCGTCGGTCTGCGCGGCGCGCAGCCCCGCGTCGAACAGCGTGGCCGCGAGCTGCGGGCCGACCGTCCAGAAGCGCGCCGGCAGCGTGAACAGCTGCGACCACACCGAGCTCTGTAAGCCGCCGGTGGCCGACAGCGTGAGCGTGGGGAAGAACGCCGAGATCGCGACGCCGATCTGCTCGTTCGCGGCCGCCGCGCGGCGCTCGGCCGCCGCGATGTCGGGCCGGCGCTCGAGGATCGCGGACGGCACGTCGACCGGCGTGACCGGCGGCTCGGCCGCGAGCGGGTTCGGCGGCAGCGAGAAGGTCGACGCGGGCTCGCCGATCAGCGTCGCGATCGCGTGCTCGTACTGCGCGCGGGCGACGCCGTTGTCGATCTGCGCGGCCTGCGCGCTCTGCAGCTGCGTTTGCGCCTGGATCACGTCGGCGCGCGCGGCGACGCCCTGCGCGTACTGGTTCTGCGTGAGCTGCAGCGAGCGTTCATACGACTTCACGGTGTCGTCGAGCAGCTTTTGCAGCGCATCGGACGTACGCAACTGGAAATAGGTCTGCGCGAGCAGCGCCTGCTGCGACAGCCGCGCGTTCGCGAGGTCGGCCGCGGCGGCCGCTTCGCCGGCGCGCTGCGCGCTGACGGTGCGGCTCACCTTGCCCCACAGGTCGGGTTCCCAGCTGGCGTCGAGGCCGACGCTGTAGCTGTTGTTGATCGATCCGGTCGACCCGCTGCCGAAATTCGACGACGAACCCGACGACAGCGACGTGCGCGGCGTCCGTGCGCGCGAGCCCGAGGCGGTCAGCCCGACGGTCGGGAAATACGCGGCGCGCGCCTCGGTGACGAGCGCGCGCGCCTGCCGGTAGGCGGCCGCCGATTGCGCGATGGTCTGGTTCGACGCGTTGAGCTTGCCGATCAGCGCATCGAGCTGCGGATCGTTGTAGACCGTCCACCACGCGCCGCGGTCGGCGCGATCGGCGGGTTGCGCGACTTTCCAGCCGGCCGGCGCTTCCTTGAACGCGGCGGGGATCGACGTGTCGGGGCGGTGATAGTCGGGCCCGACGGCGCAGCCGGCGAGCAGCACGGCCGTCGCAATGGCGACGGCGGCGCTCAGCGGGCGAACGGCGCGCGGGAGGGAGGCGTACGGCATGGTGGTTTTCCTGTCTGGGCGTGACGGCCGGCGAGCGGCGCCGCGCGATGCGGTCGTCATGCCGCTGGCGGACAAATGGTAACTGACGGCGGGAAAGCTGCGCAGCCCTAAGGGTACGGTGCGCGGCAGCCGGAATGTGTTACCGGCGCGGCCGGCCGGTTTACCGGCCATTACGGCCAGCTTGCGGGAAAACGGGCGGGCGAATCGGCGTACGGCACCGGCCGCGCGTGACGCGGCCGGCGATCAGGCGGGATCGTGCGGACAGCGGCGGGAGTGCTGCGGCGTCAGTGGCAGCGCACGGGCACCGGGACGGGTTCGGCGGCGGCAGCCCGCCATGTCGACGGCTCCGTCGCGGCCGGCTGGCTCGTGCGGCGGGCGGCATTTTTCGCGTTGCGCTGCCGGCGATGATCGAACCATGCGAACCCGAGCGCCGCGAGCGAGCCGCCAGGCACGACCAGCATCGTCACGTACAGCGCGATCTTCCAGCCGCGGTGCGGGCCGGAGAACACATGATGAGCGGTATCGGTCAGGTTGCGGCACAGCGCGCCGGCGGCATTTTTCAGGAACAGCATCGCGAACATCCTCGGGTGCCCGGCAGCGCGGGCCAATCGGTCAGAACATAGTCTCCGGCAGTGCAACATGCACGTCGTAACTGGTTGACTCAAATAATATTGACTAAGCAATCATTTTTCAAGATACTGGGCGCGTTTTAACCCGAAACGCACTATTGCTGCGCGCGCAATCGTATGACCGGCGGCCTCTACGATCCCGAGAACATCGCGCTGGAAACGAGCCTCGGCTATTACCTGTCGAAGGCGAAGCAGGCGCTCGTCGAGCGGATGGATCGCGCGCTCGAGCCGTTCGACCTCACCGCGCAGCAGATCGGCGTGATCCTGCTGCTGTCGCGCGGCTACGCGCGCACGCCGTTCGAACTGTCGCGCAAGATGTCGTACGACAGCGGCTCGATGACGCGCATGCTCGACCGGCTCGAACGCAAGGGGCTGATCGCACGGGCGCGCAGCGAGCAGGACCGCCGGATGATCGAGCTGACGCTGACCGAACGCGGCATCGAAGCCGCCCGCGCGCTGCCGTCGCTGGTCGCGACCGTGCTCAACGCGCAGCTCGAAGGCTTCTCGGCCGACGAACTCGCGACGCTCACCGGCCTGCTGCAACGCTTCATCGCCAACGGGCCCGGTTCGACCGGCTGCCCGAAGCCCGACGAACCCGACTGCTGACGCGCGCGGAGCCCCATGTCTAGGTTAAACACTCGCTTATTTCTCTGTCTGGGCAGAAGATGACAAGGCACCCGCTCCGCTTTTCCCCTTTTTCCTTCCACCCGGCCGGGCCGCGCTGCGTCGCGCGCCCGTGCGTTGTGCCGGCGCGTCGCGCGCGCCGCGTCTAGGAGATTCCGATGTCCGCCACCACGGCATCCGCCCCCTCCCCTGCTGCCGAACCGGCGCCGCTGACCGGCGGCGCACTCGCGCTGCTGACCGTCGGGCTCGCGCTCGGCACCTTCATGGAAGTGCTCGACACGTCGATCGCGAACGTCGCGGTGCCGACCATCTCGGGCAGCCTCGGCGTCGCGACGAGCGAGGGCACGTGGGTGATCTCGTCGTATTCGGTCGCGTCCGCGATCGCGGTGCCGCTGACCGGCTGGCTCGCGCGCCGGGTCGGCGAGGTGCGCCTGTTCACGCTGTCGGTGCTCGCGTTCACGATCGCGTCGGCGCTGTGCGGCTTCGCGACCAACTTCGAGACGCTGATCGCGTTCCGGCTGCTGCAGGGCCTCGTGTCCGGGCCGATGGTGCCGCTGTCGCAGACGATCCTGATGCGCAGCTACCCACCGGCGAAACGCGGGCTCGCGCTCGGGCTATGGGCGATGACGGTGATCGTCGCGCCGATCTTCGGCCCGTTGCTGGGCGGCTGGATCAGCGACAACTACACGTGGCCGTGGATCTTCTACATCAACCTGCCGATCGGTGTGTTCTCGGCGACCTGCGCGTATTTCCTGCTGCGCGGCCGCGAGACGAAGACGTCGAAGCAGCGGATCGACGCGATCGGCCTCGCGCTGCTCGTGATCGGCGTGTCGTGCCTGCAGATGATGCTCGACCTCGGCAAGGACCGCGACTGGTTCAACTCGACCTTCATCGTCGCGCTCGCGCTGATCGCGGTCGTGTCGCTCGCGTTCATGCTCGTGTGGGAGGCGACCGAGAAGGAGCCGGTGGTCGACCTGTCGCTCTTCAAGGACCGCAACTTCGCGCTCGGCGCGCTGATCATCTCGTTCGGCTTCATGGCGTTCTTCGGTTCGGTCGTGATCTTCCCGCTATGGCTGCAGACGGTGATGGGCTACACGGCCGGCAAGGCCGGCCTCGCGACCGCGCCGGTCGGGCTGCTCGCGCTGGTGCTGTCGCCGCTGATCGGCCGCAACATGCACCGGCTCGACCTGCGGATGGTCGCGAGCTTCGCGTTCATCGTGTTCGCGGGCGTGTCGCTGTGGAACGCGACGTTTACGCTCGACGTGCCGTTCAACCACGTGATCCTGCCGCGGCTCGTGCAGGGCATCGGCGTCGCGTGCTTCTTCGTGCCGATGACGACGATCACGCTGTCGAGCATCTCCGACGAGCGGCTCGCGAGCGCATCGGGGCTGTCGAACTTCCTGCGCACGCTGTCCGGCGCGATCGGCACCGCGGCCAGCTCGACGTTCTGGGAGAACGACGCGATCTACCATCATGCGCGGCTGTCGGAATCGGTGAGCATCTACGCGCAGAACACGACCGACTACCAGGGCGCGCTCGCGCAGCTCGGCATCGTCGGGCAGACGGCCAATGCGCAACTCAACCAGCTCGTCACGCAGCAAGGCTTCATGATGGCGACCAACGACTTCTTCCATCTGTCGGCGGGCGTGTTCGTCGCACTCGCGGCGCTCGTGTGGATCACGAAGCCGAAGAAGGGCGCGGGGCCCGCGATGGGGCATTGAGGGGGCGCGAGCAGCCCTGTATGCAGCCGACGACAGGTCTTGCGGGCATTCTCTATATGAACTAAGCTAGAACACTGACTGAACTTAGTTTATTTGAGGGATGCCATGCAGACCTACAACATGCATGACGCGAAGACGAACCTGTCGCGTCTGATCGACGAGGCAGTTCACGCGGGTGAACCGTTCGTGATCGCGAAGGCCGGCAAGCCGCTCGTCAAGGTTGTGCCGATCGATGCGCCCGAGGCGACGCGGCCGGCGCGGATCGGTTTCATGAAGGGTCAAATCGTGGTGCCGGCCGACTTCGATACGATGGGTGACGATGCCATCCGGAAGCTGTTCGAGGGCGACGCGTGAAACTGCTGCTCGACACGCACCTGATTCTTTGGGCGGCCGCGGACGCGACCGAATTGCCCGATCGAGCCCGTACGCTCATCGAGGATCCCGCCTATACCCTGTTGTTCAGCGTCGCGAGTCTCTGGGAGATCGTGATCAAGCGTGGGCTCGATCGCAATGATTTTCAGGTCGATCCGCACGTGCTGCGTCGCAATCTGCTCGACGCCGGCTACGTCGAATTGCCGATCACGAGCGCACATGTCCTCGCAGTCGAGCAACTGCCGCTGGTGCATCGCGATCCGTTCGATCGGCTGCTGATTGCCCAGGCGATTGCAGAAGGCGTTACGTTTCTCACGCACGACCATACGGTTGCCCGGTATCCGGGCCCGATTCGGCACGTCTGATCACGCTGAGCGGGGGCGCAACCGTCACTCCCTCGCCCGCAATCCCCCGAACGCCAGATCGTCGGCCGGCGCGAGCGGCAGCGTCGCCCGCGCGACGTCGAGCCACGCGCGCGCCGCATGCGACAGGTAGCCCTTCTTCAGCCAGCCGAGCGCGATCGCCCACGTGATTTCCGGCTCGACGATCGGCCGGCACGTGAACTGGCTCGCGTCGAGCCGCCGGCAATACGGCTCGGGCAGCAGCGCGATGCCGACGCCCGCATGCACGAGCGCGGCCATGAAATCCCAGTGGCCGCTGCGGCTCACGATCGACGGCGTGAAGCCGGCCTGCCGGCACGCATCGAGCACCGCGTCGTGCAGCGCGAGGCTTTCCGCATAGAACACGAACGATTCGCGCGCGAGATCCGCGAGCGGCACGGCCGCGTGCTCCTCCCAGCGCGACTCGCGCGGCGCGACGAGCCACAGCGGCGCGCGCACCATCGGCAGCCGCTCGAACGTGCCGGGATCGACCGGCTCCAGCAGGCCGCCGAGTTCCAGCTCGCCCGACATCAGCGCGGCCTCGATCATCCGCGCGCCCTGCTCGAACAGCTTCAGCTCGATGTTCGGGTAGCGCTGCTTGTACGCGGCGATGATCGGCGTGAACAGCGAACCGCCGAGCGGCGGGATGCCGATCGTCAGCTCGCCGCGCCCGAGCGTGCCGAGATCGTTCAGCTCCGACTGCAGCTGCGCCTGCGCGGCGAGCACGTCCTGGCCGCGCTGGAACACGATCCGCCCGGCGTCGGTCAGCACCATCTGCCGGCCGTCGCGCAGCAGCAGCGGCGAACCGATCTCGTCCTCCAGCGCCTTCACCATCTTGCTGATGGTCGGCTGCGTGACGAACAGCCTGTCGGCCGCCGCGGTGAAGCTCTGCTGGCGAACTACCTCGACGAAGTACCGCAACGCGCGCAATTCCATCGATCACTCCCCAAATTGGTGCGGCTGAATGCAAGCGAATTCCGAATTGGAATGACAAGGATAGAGACAAGTCATTTTATTTATGGTTAGGGGAAACCCTATACTTGCTCCATTGACAGAAACATCTGTATGGAGCCAGCCATGAACAAGCCGACCGCCACTGCCGCCGCCCGCCCCGTCGCTTCGGGCAGCCTCGCGCACACGGGCCGGATCGTGCTGCAGGCCACCGCGCTCGGCGTGCTGTGGATGGCGGTCGACTGGGCCGTGCGCACGGTCGGGCTGCCGATTCCGTCCGGCGTGATCGGCCTCGCGGTGCTCCTCGTGCTGCTGTTCTCGGGCCGCGTCGCCCCGGCATGGGTGAAGGACGGCGCGAACTGGCTCTTGTCCGACATGCTGCTGTTCTTCGTGCCGGCCGCCGTCGCGGCCGTGCAGTACGGCGGGCTGTTCCGCGAGGACGGCTGGCGCATCGCGCTGGTGATGCTCGCCGGCACCGCGTTCGTGATGGTCGCGGTGGCCGTCGCGGTCGATCTGGCCGCGAAACTCGAACGCCGGCTCGCCGCGCAGCGCGTGTTCGCCGAGCGCCGCCGCGCGCGCCTGAGCGCCGTCGCTCACTGAGCGGGAGCCTGCCATGCTCGCCGCGCTATCGAACCTGCCCGCCGACCGGGTGAATACCGCGATCTCCGTCGGCTGCTTCGTGCTGACGATCGTGCTGTATTTCGCGTCGAAGCGGCTCTACGCGTACAAGAAGACGCTGCTGTTCTCGCCGCTCGTGTTCGTGCCGGGCGTGCTGGTGCTGCTCGTGCTGCTGACCGGCATCCCGTATTCGGTCTATTTCCGCGACACGCGCTGGCTGATGTGGCTGCTCGGCCCGGCGACGATCGCGTTCGCGGTGCCGATCTACGACTATCGTGACCTGATCCGCCGCCACTGGCTGTCGTTGTCGGTCGGCGTCGCGGTCGGGATCGCCGCGGGCGTATGCGGGTCGCTGCTGCTCGCGAAGCTGCTGCACCTGTCGCCCGAGCTGCAGCGCTCGCTGATGACGCGCTCGGTGTCGACGCCGTTCGCGCTCGCCGTGTCGGACAAGATCCACGCGCCGAAGGATCTCACCGCCCTGTTCGTGATCGCGACCGGCATCTGCGGGATGCTGCTCGGCGAGCTCGTGCTGGCGCTCGTGCCGATGCGCACGCGGCTCGCGCGCGGCGCGCTGTTCGGCGCGGCCGCCCATGGCGTGGGCACCGCGAAGGCGCGCGAGATCGGCAACGAGGAAGGCGTCGTGTCGAGCCTGACGATGATGATCGCGGGCGTCGCGATGGTGCTGATCGCGCCGTTGCTCACGCTGCTGCCGATCTGACAGAAGTGCGGGCGGGCGCCGCTGGCCGCCCTGCCGCGCTTTCCGCCTGACGGCCCGGTTCCCGCCAGCCGCCCCCCGCCTGAGCGTTTCCTCCTCTGCATTCCTGCGCGACATCGCGCCGGCACCCGGCCGACCATCGGCTGAGATAGCCGCAATTCCCCCCTCTTTTCCGCCCATCGGCCTCGGCCCGGATGCCGAACAATGCATGCTACGAGACATCACGCACGCATTCACATGGCCACGACTGCAACTCCGACCGCCGACAAGCCGGCTTCGTCCGGCAAGTTCAAGCGCATCGCGCTCATCGCCGTCATCGCGCTGGGCGCGGCTGCCGCCGCCGCCGGCGGCATGTACGTGTTCCTGAACAAGGCAGGCGTCGGCCATCCGAGCGCGCCCGCCGAGCCGGCGCCGCTTGCCGCGCCGGTGTTCTTCCCGCTCGACCCGCTGACCGTGAACCTGCAGTCCGACGACGGCGCGCAGCACTACCTGCGCGTCGGCCTGTCGCTGAAGCTCACCGATCCGAAGGCGCAGGAGCAACTGACCGCGCGGATGCCGGAAATCCGCAGCCGGATCCTGCTCGCGCTGTCGAACAAGCATCCCGAGGAGCTCGCGACGCCGGAGGGCAAGCGTTCGCTCGCGACGGAGCTGCGGGAGCTGATCGAACAGCCGACGCAGCCGGGCAACCAGCGCGCGAAGGTCGACGACGTCCTGTTCACCGAGTTCGTCGTCCAGTAACGCGGCCGCGAAAGGAGCGCGTATGGGTCACCAGGAGTTCATGTCCCAGGAGGAGGTCGATGCCCTCCTCAAGGGCGTCACGGGCGAAACCGATGCAGTCGACGAGCAGCGCGACACATCGGGCGTCCGCCCCTACAACATCGCGACGCAGGAGCGGATCGTCCGCGGCCGGATGCCCGGCCTCGAGATCATCAACGACCGCTTCGCGCGCCTGTTGCGGATCGGCATCTTCAACTTCATGCGGCGCACGGCGGAAATTTCCGTCAGCCAGGTGAAGGTGCAGAAGTACAGCGAATTCACCCGCAACCTGCCGATCCCGACCAACCTGAATCTGGTGCACGTGAAGCCGCTGCGCGGCACGTCGCTGTTCGTGTTCGACCCGAACCTCGTGTTCTTCGTCGTCGACAACCTGTTCGGCGGCGACGGGCGCTTTCACACGCGCGTCGAGGGCCGCGACTTCACGGCCACCGAGCAGCGGATCATCGGCAAGCTGCTGAACCTGGTGTTCGAGCACTACACGACCGCGTGGAAGAGCGTGCGGCCGCTGCAGTTCGAATTCGTGCGCTCGGAGATGCACACGCAGTTCGCGAACGTCGCGACGCCGAACGAGATCGTGATCGTCACGCAGTTCTCGATCGAGTTCGGGCCGACCGGCGGCACGCTGCACATCTGCATGCCGTACTCGATGATCGAACCGATCCGCGACGTGCTCAGCTCGCCGATCCAGGGCGAGGCGCTCGAAGTCGACCGCCGCTGGGTGCGCGTGCTGTCGCAGCAGGTGCAGGCCGCGGAAGTCGAGCTGACCGCGAATCTCGCCGAGATCTCGTCGACGTTCGAGAAGATCCTGAACCTGCGCGCGGGCGACGTGCTGCCGCTGGAGATCGAGGACACGATCACCGCGAAGGTCGACGGCGTGCCGGTGATGGAATGCGGCTACGGAATTTTCAATGGTCAATATGCGTTGCGCGTGCAGAAGATGATCGGCGCGAGCGATTCGATGAAGGAAGGTGGATATGAGTGAGCTGAACCAGACGCCCGACGACGACATCCAGGCGATGGCCGATGCGGCCCTCGCGGCGTCGGCCGCCGACGCGAAGGCGCCGGCCGCGGCCGAGGAAGATCCGGGCATGGACGACTGGGCGGCCGCGCTCGCCGAGCAGAACGAGCAACCGGTGCAGGCGGGCGCGACGGGCGCCGGCGTGTTCCAGCCGCTGTCGAAGGCCGCGGCGAGCTCGACGCACAACGACATCGAGATGATCCTCGACATCCCGGTCAAGATGACCGTGGAGCTCGGCCGCACGAAGATCGCGATCCGCAACCTGCTGCAGCTCGCGCAGGGGTCGGTCGTCGAGCTCGACGGCATGGCCGGCGAGCCGATGGACGTGCTCGTGAACGGCTGCCTGATCGCGCAGGGCGAAGTCGTGGTGGTCAACGACAAGTTCGGTATTCGCCTCACCGACATCATCACGCCGGCCGAACGCATCCGGAAGCTGAATCGATGAACGTCGTGATGTCCGGCCGGCGCGCGTGCCGCGCGATTGCGGCGGCGGCACTCGCCACTGTCGCGTCGCTCGCATGCGCGCCGGCCGGCGCCGCCGACATGAACGCGGTGAACCACCCCGGTTCGATCGCGTCGAGCGTGACGGTCGGTTCGGCCGCGCCGTCGCTCGGCATCGGCGCGGTGCTGCAGACGCTCGTCGGGCTCGCGGTCGTGATCGGCCTCGTGTTCGCGTGCGCATGGCTCGCCCGCCGCTTCGGCTTCCAGCCCGCGCGGCGCGGCGGCCCGCTGAAGGTCGTGTCGAGCGTGGGGCTCGGCGCGAAGGAAAGCGCGACGATCGTCGAGATCGGCGATACCTGGCTCGTGCTCGGCGTCGCGCCGGGCAACGTGCGATTGCTGCATACGCTGCCGGCCGGTTCGGTGGCGGCCACCGCGACGGCGACTGCGGGCTCGGCCCCGGCCGACGCGTCCGTCGGCGGCACTTCGTCCGACGCCAGCCTGCCCGGCACGTTCGGCTCGCGGTTTCGCGACGCGCTCGCGGGCGAAGCCGCGAAACGCCTCGGGCGCGGCAAGGACCGCTGACATGGCGCCGCGCCCTCTTCCAGTCTCCGCATTCCGATGAAACACGCATTCCTGCGTCACGCGGCGCGCGTCGCGCCCGTGTTGATCCTCTGTCTCGCCCCGGCGCTCGCGTATGCGCAGGCGAACGGCCTGCCCGCGTTCAACGCGAGCCCGGGCCCGCACGGCGGCACCACCTATTCGCTGAGCGTGCAGACGATGCTGCTGCTCACGATGCTGTCGTTCCTGCCGGCGATGCTGCTGATGATGACGAGCTTCACGCGCATCATCATCGTGCTGTCGCTGCTGCGCCAGGCGCTCGGCACCGCGACGACGCCGCCGAACCAGGTGCTCGTCGGCCTCGCGATGTTCCTCACCTTCTTCGTGATGTCGCCGGTGCTCGACCGTGCGTACAACGACGGCTACAAGCCGTTCTCCGACGGCTCGATGCCGATGGAGCAGGCCGTGCAGCGCGGCGTCGCGCCGTTCAAGACCTTCATGCTGAAGCAGACCCGCGAGACCGATCTCGCGCTGTTCGCGAAGATCTCGAAGGCCGCGCCGATGCAGGGCCCGGAAGACGTGCCGCTGTCGCTGCTGGTGCCCGCGTTCGTCACGAGCGAGCTGAAGACCGGCTTCCAGATCGGCTTCACGGTGTTCATCCCGTTCCTGATCATCGACATGGTCGTCGCGAGCGTGCTGATGTCGATGGGGATGATGATGGTGTCGCCGTCCACCGTGTCGCTGCCGTTCAAGCTGATGCTGTTCGTGCTGGTCGACGGCTGGCAGCTGCTGATCGGCTCGCTCGCGCAGAGCTTCAGTTAAGCGGAGGAACACGCGCGATGACGCCCGAACAAGTGATGACGCTGGCGCACCAGGCGATGATGGTCGGCCTGCTGCTCGCGGCCCCGCTGCTGCTGGTCGCGCTCGCGGTCGGCCTCGTCGTGAGCCTGTTCCAGGCCGCGACGCAGATCAACGAAGCGACGCTGTCGTTCATCCCGAAGCTGCTCGCGGTCGCTGCGACGCTCGTGATCGCCGGCCCGTGGATGCTGACGACGATGCTCGACTACCTGCGGCAGACGCTGCTGCACGTCGCGACGCTCGGCGCCGGCTGAGCCGCGCTCGGCCCCCTTCTCCCGTATGTTCTCGGTCACCTACGCGCAGCTCAACGGCTGGCTCACGGCGTTCCTGTGGCCGTTCGTGCGGATGCTCGCGCTGGTCGCGACGGCGCCCATGGTCGGCCACGCGGCCGTGCCGGTGCGCGTGAAGATCGGCGTCGCCGCGTTCATGGCGCTCGTCGTCGCGCCGACGCTCGGCGCGATGCCGGACGTCACCGTATTCTCCGCGCAGGGCATCTGGATCCTCGTCAATCAATTCCTGATCGGCGTCGCGATGGGTTTCACGATGCAGCTCGTGTTCGCGGCCGTCGAAGCGGCCGGCGATTTCATCGGGCTGTCGATGGGGCTCGGCTTCGCGACCTTCTTCGATCCGCATTCGAGCGGCGCGACGCCCGCGATGGGCCGGTTCCTGAACGCGGTCGCGATGCTCGCGTTCCTCGCGGTGGACGGCCACCTGCAAATGTTCGCGGCGCTCGCCGCGTCGTTCCAGTCGCTGCCGGTGTCGGCCGACCTGCTGCACGCGCCGGGCTGGCGCACGCTCGCCGCGTTCGGCGCGACCGTGTTCGAGATGGGGCTGCTGCTGTCGCTGCCGGTGGTCGTGGCGCTGCTGATCGCGAACCTCGCGCTCGGCATCCTGAACCGCGCGGCGCCGCAGATCGGCATGTACCAGATCGGCTTTCCCGTAACGCTGATCGTCGGGCTGTTGCTCGTGCAACTGATGATCCCGAACCTCGTGCCGTTCGTGTCGCATCTGTTCGACATGGGGCTCGATGCGATGGGGCGGGTGTTGATCGGCTGGCGCTAGACGCGCGGCCGGCCGCTTTCGACTCGCTTCGGCGCCTGTCGCCCCGTTCCGCCCTCCGTTGCTGGAAAACCCCTAAACGAACCGCTACCCCGCGAAAGGTTGCAGAAGGTTTCGCCTCCCTATACTCGTGATGACGATGCAGCACGCATCGCGCCATACGAATACAACGAAGGAGACGACCCCGATGCGACCTATCCTGCGCACCCTCGCCGTGGCAGCCAGCCTGAGCTGCGCGCTCGCCGCTCACCCCGCTTTCGCCGACGACGGCGGCAAGATCACGATCATGGTCGGCGGGATCGCGAAGCTGATCTACCTGCCCGCGCGGCTCACGCAGGAGCTCGGCAACTTCAAGGCCGAAGGGCTCGACGTCGAGCTGCTGTCGCAGCCGGCCGGCGTCGACGCCGAGAACGAGCTGCTCGCGGGCGCCGTGCAGGGCGTCGTCGGCTTCTACGACCACACGGTCGACCTGCAGAGCAAGGGCAAGGACGTGAAGGCGATCGCCGTGCTCTGCCAGGTGCCGGGCGAAGTCGAGATGGTGTCGACCAAGGCCGCGCCGACCTTCAAGTCGATGGCCGACGCGAAGGGCAAGACGCTCGGCGTGACGGGCCTCGGCTCGTCGACGAGCTTCCTCACCCAATACCTCGCGCTGCAGCACGGCGTGCCGTCGACGCAGTACACGATGCTGCCGGTCGGCGCCGACGCGAGCTTCATCGCCGCGATCAAGCAGGGCCGCATCGACGCCGGGATGACGACCGAGCCGACGGTGTCCGCGCTCGAGAAGATGGGCGACGCGAAGGTGCTGGTCGACCTGCGCACGCTGGAAGGCACGCGCGCCGCGCTCGGCGGCACCTACCCGGCCGCGAGCCTGTACGTGCAGTCGGCGTGGGCCGATGCGCACAAGGCGGAAGCGACCAAGCTCGCGCACGCATTCGCCAAGACGATGCAGTTCATCCACACGCACAGCGCCGAGGAAATCGCCGCGAAGATGCCGGCCGACTACCAGAAGGACAAGGCGCTGTACGTGGCCGCGCTGAAGGCGTCGCTGCCGATGTATACGGCCGACGCGAAGATGCCGGCCGACGGCCCGGCGATCGTGCTGAAGGTGCTGTCGGCGTTCAACCCGTCGGTGAAGGGCAAGCACATCGACCTGGCGCGCACCTACACGAACGATTTCGTGAACGCGAAGTAATCGGGCTCGGCAGTCGCGCCGGCGGCGGCGATCCCGCCGCCGTGCGTTCCCCGTTCCGGCCCGGTTGACCGGCCCGGCGCCGCCCCGCTGCGGCGCCTTCCTCACCCGCAGGATCAATGCGATGAACCAGGCAGTTTCCCCGAGCACACCGGCGATCGAGTTTCGCAATGTGTCGTGCCGCTTCATTTCGCCGGAAGGCAAGGCCACCGTCGCGCTGCGCGACTTCAGCATGAGCGTCGCGCGCGGCGAGTTCATCGCGATCGTCGGCCCGACCGGCTGCGGCAAGTCGACCACGCTGAACCTGATCACCGGGCTGCTCAAGCCCGCGTCGGGCGAAGTCCGCGTGATGGGCCGCCCGGTCGACGGCATCGACCCGCGCATCGGCTTCGTGTTCCAGGCGGACGCCGTGTTCCCGTGGCGCAACGTGATCGACAACGTCGCGGCCGGCCCGCTGTTCCGCGGCCGCTCGAAGGATGTCGCGTACGCGCAGGCCGAGGAATGGATCCGCAAGGTCGGCCTCGACAAGTTCACCAAACACTACCCGCACCAGCTCTCCGGCGGGATGAGAAAGCGCGTCGCGCTCGCGCAGACCTTCATCAACCAGCCGGAAATCCTGCTGATGGACGAGCCGTTTTCCGCGCTCGACATGCAGACCCGCACGCTGATGCAGGACGAGCTGCTGCAGCTGTGGTCCGCGAACAAGGGTTCGGTCGTGTTCGTCACGCACGATCTCGAAGAGGCGATCGCGCTCGCCGACCGCGTGTTCGTGCTGACCGCACGCCCCGCGACGCTCAAGCGCGTCGTCGAGATCGACCTGCCGCGCCCGCGCGTCATGTCGGAAGTGCGCTACGACGCGCGCTTCATCGAAATTTCCAGGGACATCTGGCACGACCTGCGCGAAGAAGTGCAGATCGGCTGACGCATACGCCGCACGGCGGGCTACGGCACGCCATCGCAAGAAACAGCAAGGACAGGAGCATGACCGACATGACGCTTCCCCCCACCGCCATTCCGGCAACGTCGCTCGAGGACGAGTCGCGCGCCGCTCAAACCCGGCTGCGCCGCCGCCGGCAACTGATCATCGGCCTGCGGATCGCCGTACTCGTGATCGTGCTGGGCGGCTGGGAACTCGCCGCACGGCTGAAGTGGATCGACCCGTTCTTCTTCTCGATGCCATCGCTGATCTTCGAGCAGATCCAGGACTGGTTCGTGAACGGCACGTCGCAAGGCCCGCTGCTCACGCAGGTGTGGGTCACGCTCGAGGAAACCACGATCGGCTTCCTGATCGGCTCGGTGGCCGGCGTAATCTGCGGGATCGTGCTCGGCCGCAACAAGCTGATGGCCGACGTGTTCGGCCTGTACATCCAGATCGCGAACTCGATTCCGCGCGTCGTGCTCGGCTCGGTGTTCGTGATCGCGCTCGGCCTCGGGATGGCGTCGAAGATCGCGCTGGCCGTCGTGATGGTGTTCTTCGTCGTGTTCGGCAACGCGTTCCAGGGCGTGCGCGAAGCGGATCGTTACCTGATCGCGAACGCGCAGATCCTCGGTGCGTCGCGCCGGCAGATCACCACGTCGGTCGTGATCCCGTCCGCGCTCTCGTGGATTCTCGCGAGCCTGCACGTGAGCTTCGGCTTCGCGCTGGTCGGCGCGGTGGTCGGCGAATTCCTGGGTTCCAAGCAAGGGATCGGGCTGCTAATCTCCACCGCCCAGGGCGCGTTCAACGCGAGCGGCGTGTTCGCGGCGATGATCGTGCTGGCCGTGGTCGCGCTGGCCGCCGACTACCTGCTGACGCGGATCGAGAAGCGGCTGCTGAAGTGGCGTCCCGCGGCGTTCTGAACACCGCCGATCGGCGCCTGACATGACACCCCCGACCGCGCCGGCGCCCCCGGCGCGGTTCGGCATTTCGGAGAAGGAGCGCGAGAGGATGGCGCACAGCCTGCGCGGGCGGCTCTTGTGGTGGCTGCTGCTGCCGCTCGCGGTGTTCGTGCTGATCGCCGGCGCGATGTCGTACGACACCGCGCGGACCACGGCCGCGCTCGTGCAGGACAGCGCGCTCGTCGCATCCGCGCGCACGATCGGCGAGGACGTCGAATGGCGCAACGGTCGGCCCGCGGCCGACGTGCCGCCCGCCGCGCTGGAGATCTTCGAATCGCCGTCGGGCGACTCGGTGTTCTACAAGGTGATCGACGGCCACGACCGCCTGCTCACCGGCAATCCGGCGCTCGACCTGCCCGCGCGGCACGGCACCGAGCCGACGCTGTACGACACGTCGCTTGACGGCGTGCGGCTGCGCGCGGTGGCCTACGACCGCCAGCTATATGACGAGGGGCAGGTCGAGACGGTCACGGTGGTGGTCGCGAAAACGACGCGTTCGTACGGCGCGATGGTCGCGACGATCTGGCGGCCGCAGCTCGTGCGCCTGTCGTTGATGCTGGTGCTCGCGGTGGTGCTCGTCTATCTCGGCCTCACCTTCGAGCTGCGCCCGCTGATGAAGCTCAAGGACGACGTGGCCGACCGCGGGCCGATGGAGCTGGAGCCGATCCGCCCCGAACGGCTCCAGCACGAGCTGCGGCCGATCGTCGACGCGATCAACCAGTGCATCGCGCGCCTGAACATGCATACGGCCACGCAACGCCGCTTCATCGCGGATGCCGCGCATCAGTTGCGCACGCCGATCGCGGTGCTCGATACGCAGATCCAGTACGCGCAGCAGCGCGGCAACGGCGATCACGAACTCGCGTCCGTGCTCGACAGCATGCAGCGCAGCAGCCGCAAGATGGCGGATGTGACCGACAAGCTGCTGCTGCTCGCGCATGCGGAAGCGACGCCGTCGACCTTGCTCACCCACCGCGTCGATCTGGCCGCGGTGGTGTCGAGCGTGCTGGAAGAGACGATCGTGCTCGCGCAGCGGCGCGACATCGACCTCGGCGCCGACCTCGGCGAGCGGCTCGACGTCGCGGGCAGCGACAGCCTGCTCACCGCTCTGGTGATGAACCTCGTCGACAACGCGGTGCGCTACACGCAGCCCGGCGGCTGCGTGACGGTCTGCGCGCGGCGCGACGGCGACACGATCGTGCTCGACGTGGTCGACGACGGCCCCGGCATCCCGGCCGAAGCCCGACCGCACGTCTTCAAGCGGTTCTACCGCGTGTCGGCCGATACCGAGGGGTCGGGCCTCGGGCTCGCGATCGTGCGCGAGATCGCGCTGGCGCACGGCGGCAGCGCATCGCTCGCGCCGGGGCCCGGCAATCGCGGTGTCGTCGTGACCGTGCGCCTGCCCGCTTTCGATTGAAGAGAACGCCGTCATGAAACTTTTGCTGGTCGAAGACAACGCCGAGCTCGCGCACTGGATCGTGAACCTGCTGCGCGGCGAGGATTTCGCGGTCGACTGCGTCGGCGACGGCGAGCGGGCCGACACGGTGCTCAAGACCGAACGCTACGACGCGGTGCTGCTCGACATGCGGCTGCCCGGCATCAGCGGCAAGGAAGTGCTCGCGCGGCTGCGGCGCCGCAACGACAACGTGCCGGTGCTGATGCTGACCGCGCACGGCTCGGTCGACGACAAGGTCGACTGCTTCGGCGCGGGCGCTGACGACTACGTCGTGAAGCCGTTCGAGTCGCGCGAACTGGTGGCGCGCATCCGCGCGCTGATCCGCCGGCAGGCCGGCGTCGGCACGACGCAGCTCGTGTGCGGCGACCTCGTCTATGCGTTCGGCACGCGCGAATTCCGCTGCGGCGACGCCGTGCTCGCGCTGCGGCGCCGCGAGCATGCGATCCTCGAAACCCTGATGCTGCAGCAGAACAAGACGGTATCGAAGGCGCGGCTGATGGACAGCGTGTTCGCGCTCGACGACGAGCCGAGCGCCGACGCGATCGACATCTACATTCACCGGCTGCGCAAGCATCTCGCCGGCAGCACGGCCGAGATCATCACGCTGCGCGGGCTCGGCTACATCCTGCGGATGAAGAGCGCGCACGGTTGACGCGGCGCGCTTCCCGCTTTCCACACATCAATTCGTAGCACGAATCATCATTGAAGCCTGCCGGACGTCCGGCAGGATCGCTTCCGCACGCGTGCCCGATCCACGATCATTGCGCGTTCGGTGTTTTCACCGATCCGATTCTTTCCTCCGGGAAAGCGTCGTGAAGGATTGCACCCTCTACGATGCTACGCGTCGGCCCGCTCGCTGTGGCCGGCAAGCGTCGGCATACATTACGTACTGCCAACGACCGGATTTCAATGCGGCAGTTCGGAGGAGACGATCTTGAAACGAAAAACCCTTGCCCTTTCCATCGCGGCGGCGGGCCTGTGCGCCGGCCACGCGCATGCGCAGTCGAGCGTGCAGCTCTACGGCCTGATGGACCTGAGCTTTCCGACCTACCGGACCCACGCCGATGCGAACGGCAAACACGTGATCGGGATGGGCAACGAAGGCGAACCGTGGTTCAGCGGCAGCCGCTGGGGCCTGCGCGGCGCCGAAGACATCGGCGGCGGCACGAAGATCATCTTCCGCCTCGAAAGCGAATTCGTGGTCGCGAACGGCCAGATGGAAGACGAAGGCCAGATCTTCGACCGCGACGCGTGGGTCGGCGTCGAGGACGAGCGCTTCGGCAAGCTGACGGCCGGCTTCCAGAACACGATCGCGCGCGATGCGGCGACGATCTACGGCGACGCGTACGGCTCCGCGAGACTGTCGACCGAGGAAGGCGGCTGGACCAACTCGAACAACTTCAAGCAGATGATCTTCTACGCGGCCGGCCCGACCGGCACGCGCTACAACAACGGCGTCGCGTGGAAGAAGCTGTTCAGCAACGGCATCTTCGCGAGCGCCGGTTACCAGTTCAGCAACTCGACCTCGTTCGCGACCGGCTCCGCGTACCAGGCCGCGCTCGGCTACAACGGCGGGCCGTTCAACGTGTCGGGCTTCTACAACCACGTGAACCACAACGGCTTCCGGAACCAGACGTTCTCGGTCGGCGGCAACTACACGTTCGACATCGTGCGGCTGAATGCCGGCTACTTCCGCTACAACGGCGACCAGGGCGCGCTCGGCCAGCGTCACGACGATTCGTGGACGGTGTCGATGAAGATCGCGCCGAAGGGCGCGCTCGACTACGAGCTCGGCTACCAGCAGATGCGCATCAAGAACGCCGCGAACAACGCGGACGGCTTCACGCCGAACGCGAACCTCGGCGCGTTCAGCCTGACCAACGGCGTGGCCAACGGCTTCAAGGAGACGATCTACGGGTCGGTGTTCTACCACCTGAGCAAGCGCACCGAGGTGTACCTGGCCGGCGACTACATGAAGCTGCACGGCGGCTACACGGTGTCGTCGACGTTCGGCGCGAAGAACCAGCTCGAACTGACGTCGGGCATCCGCACGCGTTTCTGATCCCAGGCAGGCATTGGGCGGGGCTCGTCGGGCCCTGCCGCCCCCTCCCTCCGGGATGCTCCATGCAGGCACGCCGGCGCACGACGCCGACCGTGCCCTTTTTTTCATCCCTTGTTCGTCCTTTTCGCGGCCCCGCCGGAGGTCCGCCGCGCGACCGCCGCCCGCCCCGTGCGACAACCGGCCCGAACCCGCTCGCGGCCCGTCCGGCGGGCGATCGCGGCCGATACCCGCCCCCTCGACTCACATCGGCGCTTGACCTGCGCCGACCGACTCGCTAGCGTTTCGGGTTTGCCCGGGCGGCCATTGCCGCCGGTGCCGTGAGCGCGCCCGACGTCCTGGCGCGCGCGGCCGGGCTCCGATGGAAAAGACGATGCAGAAACTCGATGCGGCCAGCCCGCAGGCGATGTCGACGGATTTCACCGCCGACAACGTCGCGCGCCTGAAGGCGCTGTTCCCCGAACTCGTGACCGAAGGCCCGGACGGCGCGTCGGTCGACGTCGACGTGCTGAAGGCGCTGGTCGGCGAGCGCACGGTCGGCGACGCCGACGAGCGCTACGGCTTCCACTGGCACGGCAAGCGCGCCGCGCGCCAGGCCGCGCTCACGCCGTCGACGGGCACGCTGCGGCCCTGCCCCGACGACAGCGTCGCGTGGGACGACACGCGCCATCTCGTGATCGAGGGCGACAACCTCGACGTGATGAAGCTGCTGCACAAGAGCTACGCCGGCAAGGTGAAGCTCGTCTACATCGATCCGCCGTACAACACCGGCAGCGATTTCGTCTATCCGGACGATTTCAGCGACAGCATCCGCCACTACCTGGCGATGACGGGCCAGACCGAAGCCGGCGTGAAGCGCAGCACCAACACCGAGGCGAACGGCCGGTTCCACACCGACTGGCTGAACATGATGTATCCGCGCCTGAAGCTCGCGCACGCGCTGCTGTCCGACGAGGGGCTGATCGCGGTGCACATCGACGAGCACGAAGTGCATGCGCTGGTGCTGATGCTGCGCGAGATCTTCGGCGAGGAAAACGAGCTCGGCGTGGCCGTGTGGGACAAGCGCAACCCGAAGGGCGACGCGCGCGGCGTCGCGTACCAGCACGAATCGCTGGTGCTGTTCGCGCGCAACGCCGAGACGCTGCTCGAACGGGCGCCGCTCAAGCGCCCGAAGCGCAACGCGCAGCGCATGCTCGATGCCGCGCACGACGCGGTGTACCGCAGCGGCAACCCGAAGGACGCGCAGAAGGCGTACCGCGCGTGGATGAAGGCGCAGACCAACCTGTCCGGCGGCGAGGTGATGTACGACCGGCTGTCGCCGGAAGGCCGCGTGTACCGCCTCGTGTCGATGGCGTGGCCGAACAAGAAGAAAGCGCCGGACGAATATTTCACGCCGCTGATCCACCCGGTCACCGGCAAGCCGTGCGCGATGCCGGCGCGCGGCTGGCGCAACCCGCCCGCGACGATGCAGGCGCTGCTCGAGCGCGGCCAGATCGAATTCGGCCCGGATGAAACCACGCAGCCGCAGCGGATCTACTACCTCGACGAGAACATGTACGAGAACGTGCCGTCCGTGCTGCCGTTCGCGGGCTCCGACGACGCGCTCTTGAAGACGCTCGGCATCCCGTTCGACCTGCCGAAGCCGGTCGACTTCGCGGCGGCCGTGATCGGCTGGTGCACGCGCGGCGACGACATCGTGCTCGACTGCTTCGCCGGCTCCGGTTCGACCGGCCACGCGGTGATGCAGGTGAACGCGACCGACGGCGGCGCGCGCCGCTACATCCTCGTGCAACTGCCCGAGGCGCTCGACCGCCGCGACAAGACGCAAACGGCGGCCGCCGATTTCTGCGCGAAGCTGAAAAAGCCGCTGACCCTCGCCGAAATCACGAAGGAACGCCTGCGCCGTGCCGCGCAACAGGTCGCGCGCGACTATCCGGAAAGCTATGGCGACCTCGGTTTTCGCGTATACCGGCTCGACACGACCAACGTGATCGAGTGGGACCCGCGCCGCGACGACTTCGACCATGCCCTCTTCGCGTCCGTCGAACACGTGAAGACCGGCCGCACCGAGGACGACCTGCTTGCCGAACTCACCTTGAAGCTGGGTCTCGACCTGTGCACGCCGGTCGAGCATCACCAGGTGGCCGGCAAGACGGTGCACCTGATCGGCCGCGCGATCGTCGCGTGCTTCGACGCACGCATTTCGCGCGACGACGCGGGCCCGCTCGCCGACGGCATCGTCGACCTGCTCGATGCGAGCGGCGCGTCGCGCGACGTCACGTGCCTGTTCCGCGACAGCGGTTTCGTCGACGACGTCGCGAAGCTCAATCTCGCCGCGCTGCTCGAACAGCACGGCGTGAAGCGCGTGCGGAGCCTGTGATGCGGCTGCATTTCGAAGCGGATCTCGACTACCAGCGCGAGGCGATCGACGCCGTCTGCGACCTGTTTCGCGGCCAGGAATCGTATCGCGGCGACTTCAGCGTGCTCGCGAACGCCGCGCCCGGCACGACGGCCGCCGCGCAAGGCTCGCTCGGCTTCGCGGTATCAGAGCAGGGTGTCGGCAACCGGCTGTCGCTGACCGACGACGCGCTCGCGCGCAATCTCGCCGACGTGCAGTTGCGCGGCGGGCTGCCGCCGTCCGGCCTGCCCGGCTCGCGCGACTTCACCGTCGAGATGGAGACCGGCACCGGCAAGACCTACGTGTACCTGCGCACGATCTTCGAGCTGAACCGCCGCTACGGCTTCACGAAATTCGTGATCGTCGTGCCGTCGATCGCGATCAAGGAAGGCGTGCACAAGACGCTCGCGATCACCGAGGATCACTTCCGCGCGCTGTACGCGGGCGTGCCGTACGACTACTTCCTGTACGACTCCGCGAAGCTCGGCCAGGTGCGCCACTTCGCGGCGAGCGCGGCGATCCAGATCATGGTGATGACGGTCGCCGCGATCAACAAGAAAGAGATCAACAACCTCTACAAGGACAGCGAGAAGACCGGCGGCGAGAAGCCGATCGACCTGATCCGCGCGACGCGGCCGATCGTGATCGTCGACGAGCCGCAAAGCGTCGACGGCGGCCTCGAAGGGCGCGGGCGCGAAGCGCTCGCCGCGATGGCGCCGCTCTGCACGCTGCGCTATTCGGCCACGCACGTCGACCGCCATCACATGGTGTACCGGCTCGACGCGGTCGACGCGTACGAGCGCAAGCTCGTCAAGCAGATCGAGATCGCGTCGGCGATCGTCGAGGATGCGCACAACAAGCCGTACGTGCGGCTCGTCGGCGTGTCGAACCGGCGCGGCGCGATCAGCGCGCGCGTCGAGCTCGACGTCGCGACGGCGGCCGGCGTGAAGCGCCAGATCGTGTCGGCGACCGACGGCGACGATCTCGAACGCCTGACCAAGCGCGCGCTGTACGCGGGGCTGCGGATCGGCGAAGTGCATGCGGTCAAGGGCGCCGAATACGTGGAGCTGCGCCATCCGGAAGGCGAGGCGTTCCTGTCGCTTGGCGAGGCGTTCGGCGACATCGACACGCTGGCGGTGCAGCGCGAGATGATCCGCCGCACGATCCGCGAGCATCTCGACAAGGAGTTGCGCCTGGCCGAGCGCGGCGTGAAGGTGCTGTCGCTGTTCTTCGTCGACTCGGTCGAACGCTATCGCCGCTACGACGAGAACGGCATGCCGGTGAAGGGCGACTACGCGCTGATCTTCGAAGAGGAATATGCGCGCGCGGCCCGTGTGCCGGCCTACCGTGCGCTGTTCGACGGCGTCGACGTCGCGCTGGAAGTCGAGCGTGCGCACAACGGCTACTTCTCGATCGACCGCAAGGGCGGCTGGACCGACACGAGCGAGAGCAGCGCGGCGGCCCGCGAGAACGCGGAGCGCGCGTACGGCCTGATCATGCGCGAGAAGGAAGCGCTGCTGTCGTTCGACACGCCGCTGAAGTTCATCTTCTCGCACTCGGCGCTGAAGGAAGGCTGGGACAACCCGAACGTGTTCCAGATCTGCACGCTGCGCGACATCCAGACCGAACGCGAGCGCCGCCAGACGCTCGGCCGCGGGCTGCGCCTCGCGGTCGATCAGGACGGTGAACGCGTGCGCGACCCGGGCGTCAACACGCTCACCGTGATCGCGACCGAGCGCTACGAGTCGTTCGCGGAAAACCTGCAGAAGGAAATCGAGGCCGATACGGGCATCCGTTTCGGGATCGTCGAGGAACACCAGTTCGCGGCGCTGCCCGTGCAGGAAGACGGCGGCCCCGCGCACGCGCTCGGCATCGAGCTGTCGCGCGTGCTGTGGAACCATCTGCACGAGCAGGGCTACGTCGACGCGCAGGGCAAGGTGCTCGACCGGCTGAAGGATGCGCTGCGCCAGAGCGCGCTCGTGCTGCCGGATGCATTCGAGCGGCTGCGTGCGCCGATCGTCGCGACGCTGCGCAAGCTGTCGGGCCGCTTCGCGGTGCGCAACGCCGACGAGCGCCGCGCGATCGCGTTGCGGCGCGATGCGTCGGGCAAGGCCGTCGTGTTCGGCGAGGATTTCCGCGCGCTGTGGGATCGCATCCGCCATCGCACCGTGTACCGCGTCGAGTTCGACAACGCGAAGCTGGTGCGCGACTGCACGGCCGCGCTGCGCGACGCGCCGGACATCGCACGGGCGCGGCTGCAGTGGCGCAAGGCCGAGATCGACATCGGCAAGGCCGGCATCGAGGCGATCGAGGTGGCCGGCGCCGGCACGGTGCTGCTCGACGAAGGCGAGTTGCCGCTGCCCGACCTGCTCACCGAGCTGCAGGACCGCACGCAGCTCACGCGCCGTTCGCTTGCGACGATCCTCGCCGACAGCGGCCGGCTCGACGATTTCCGCGTGAATCCGCAGCAGTTCATCGCGGTCGCGGCCGATGCGATCAACCGCTGCAAGCGGCTCGCGCTCGTCGCGGGCATCGCGTACCGCAAGCTCGGCGAGCGCCACGTGCATGCGCTCGAATCGTTCGAGAGCGAAGCGCTGACCGGGTACCTGCGCAACCTGCGGCCGGACGCACGCAAGTCGATCCACGAAGCGGTCGTGTGCGAGACGGACGCGGAGCGCGCGTTCGCCGATGCGCTCGAAGCGCACGACGGCGTGAAGCTGTACGCGAAGCTGCCGGCGTGGTTCCGTGTGCAGACGCCGCTCGGCAGCTATCACCCCGACTGGGCCGTGCTCGCGGAACAGGACGGCGGCGAGCGGCTGTACTTCGTCGTCGATACGCCGAATGCCGACGGCCACGTGCCGAGCGAGCACGAGCGCGCGAAGCTCGCGTGCGGCGAAGCGCATTTCCGCGCGCTGGTCGACGGCGACGGCGCGGCGCGCTTCGTGCGGGTCACGCAGGCCGATGCGTTGTTCGAACCTGCGGCGCCGACGGCGGGCGCGGGGCGGTGAGACGAAGGGCGGCGACGAGCCGCCCTTTTTTATCGGCGTGGCCGGGCCTTTACCGATCGTGCCGAGTGCCCGCGGCGCCTGTTGCTCCGGCCGGTTTTCATCCTGTCATTCGCATGAAAGCCATCCGTATTCTCGCGGGCGGGCGACGCAGTTACGGCTGGTTGCAAATCGGGTCGGCATGATGTTTCCGGTCGGCAGCCTCGTTGCGTTTTCACCATGAAAAAAGGGCGCCGAAGCGCCCTTCTCCTGCATTCGCCGGCCGTGCTTACAGCGTGCGGCCAAATGCATTCCGATGCGAATGATGCGTGGACGTCGACGCATGCGCGGTATGGCCATGCGCGTGCGAGTGACCGCGGCCCGGCTGCGTGCCGGCGCGGTCGGCGATCGTGTCGGAACGGTCGGCCGCGCGCGCGAGGCCCTTGTCGCGGTCGCCCGCGTGCATGCCGTTCGAGTTGCTCAGCGCCTGGCCGCTCATGTGACCGCCGGACATCCCGCCCGCGTTGCCGCCCGAGCCGCCAGCGCCATGACCGCCACCGTTGCCCCCGCCATTGCCGCCGGCCGCCGCATGGGCGGACACCGAGCCGAGCGCGAGCAGCGCGGCCGTCAGGACGGACAGATATCGTTGCTGTTTCATCTTGTGCTCCCTGGAGCGCGTTTGTGTGACTGCATTTTATGAACGCGCACAATTCGCGCCGCACGACGTTGTAAATGATCGTAACGACGCGTGCGGCACGCATTCGTCGGATCAATTCGGGACATACATGCACGCGGGAACGGAGCACCGGAGCGACGCGACGGCATCGCCCCGGTGACGAGGTCGCTTACTGCGCCGGCTGCATGCCCTGCGCGGCGGCCCTGTGCTGCGCGGCCTGCTCTTGCGCCTGCTTCTTCGCCATGTGATGGCCGACGATACAGCCGCCGACCGCGCCGACCACCGCGTGGTGCCCCGCGTAGTGGCCGGCCACACCGCCGACCACCGCGCCCTTCATGCAGCCCGCCGCGTGCGCGCTGCCGATCGTTGCGAGCGCAACGACTGCGGCGGCTGCATACCGTCCGATGTGCCGGATGGGATTCATGTGATCACTCTCCTCAGGCCGTCGTGATCAGTGCGCTCGTGAGCCGGTCGCGCTCAGTCCCAACGGCCGCGCCAGCCGCCACCGTCACGCCACGCGCGCTCGCGCCACTCGTGCTCGCGCCATTCACGGCGGCGCCACTCGTGTTCACGCCACTGCCGCGCACGCCAGTCGTCGTCCCGGTAGCCGACCGGCGCGTACATCACCGGCGGAGGCGGCGCCACGTAGACGGGCGCCGGCGCCGTGTAGACGCCCGGCACGCCGATGCCGACCGACAGGTCGACGTGGGCCGACGCGACGCCCGAGGCTGCCAGCGCCGCTACACCGAGAACTGCACCGAGAATAAGTTTCTTGCTCATTTCGCGACTCCCTGCACGTGTCGTGCGTCATGTGACTACGGTTCGGAGTCTAGGCACCGGACGCTGACACAGGTGAAACGGGTATGCGAGACAGGTAACGGACGTTTACGGGTGCCCGCAAAGCCTGATGGAGCAACGAAGAGGCGGCATTCCACACACCGTTGCAGCGATGCATCGGGTCGGTAAAAAGGGGATTTTCGGCACGAAACCGGCGATCGGATCGCACCCGCCGGTGTGCATGGCGAGCGAACCGCCCTCACCTTCGCGGCGCGGGCGGTTCGCAGCAGCGCGCATTACGCGCGGATATCGTCGACGCTGCGCAGCCAGTGGACGCTGAACAGGTTGTCCGCGTCGGTCCACACGGTATCGGGTTCGAACCCGGCGCGGCGTGCGATCGCATGAAAGCCGTCGATCGTGAACTTGTGCGAATTCTCCGTATGGATGCGTTCGCCGGCTTCGAAACGGAACACGTGGCCGCGCACGTGCACGGTCTGCGCGACGTCGCTGACCAGATGCATCTCGATGCGCTGCCGCCCGCGATCGTAGAACGCGCAGTGCGAGAACGCGTCGACGTCGAAATCCGCGCCGAGCTCCGCGTTCGCGCGCACCAGCAGGTTCAGGTTGAACTGCGCGGTCACGCCCTGAGCGTCGTTGTACGCGTGATGCAGCGTGCGCTCGTCCTTCACGAGATCCGCGCCGACCAGCAGGCCGCCGCCGCGCAGCAGCCGCGCCGCGTCGCGCAGGAACGCGTCGGCTTCTGCCGGCGAGAAGTTGCCGATCGTCGAGCCGGGAAAAAAGCCGATGCGCCGCCGCGGCGTCTCGGTCAGCGCGGCCAGTTGCTCGGCCTTCGTGTAGTCGGCCGCGAGCGGCGCGACGTCGAGCCACGGATAGGCCGCCCGCAGCCGCGCGGCCGCGCCGTGCAGGTAATCGGCGGAGATGTCGACCGGCACGTAGCGCGCCGGTGCGTTCGCGTAATTGTTCGCGAATGCGTCGAGCAGCACGCGGATCTTCTCGAGCGAGCCCGCACCGAATTCGACGATGTCCGCATGCGGGCCGACCCGCCGCACGATCTCCGCCGCGCGATCGCGCAGGATGCCGAGCTCGGTGCGCGTCGGGTAGTACTCGGGCAGTTCGCAGATGCGGTCGAACAGCGCGGAGCCGGCCGCATCGTAGAAGTATTTCGGCGGGATGCTGCGCGGCGTGCGCGACAGTCCGTCGATCAGGTCGCGCTCGAACGCGCTCGGCCGCGAATCGCGGGCGGGTTGCAGGCCACCGCTCGTGGCCGTCAGGTCAGACGTCTCGCGCAAGTCGCACTCCCGTGAATTGCCAGCGTGCCGCCGGCGGAAAGAAATTGCGGTACGTCGGCCGTTCGTGTCCGGGCGGCGTCACGATGCTGCTGCCGCGCAGGACCTGCTGGCCGACCATGAACTTGCCGTTGTATTCGGCCGCGACCCCGGCGAGCGGCCGAAAGCCCGGATACGGCTCGTACGACGAACGCGTCCATTGCCAGACGTGCCCCAGCATCTGCCGGATGCCGTCGGCCGCGAACGCGGTTTCCCATTCGAATTCGGTCGGCAGCCGCGCGCCGGCCCATTCCGCATACGCGGCCGCTTCGTAAAAGCTCACGTGGCACACCGGCGCGTCGGGCGCGAGCGGCTCGACGCCATGCAGGCCGAACGTGCGCCGTACGCGCGTGGCGGCCGCATCGTCGTCGTCCGGCATCCAGTACGCGGGCCCTTGCCACCCTTCCCGCTGCACCGTGGCCCAGCCGTCGGACAGCCAGAACTCGGGCCGCGTATAGCCGCCGTCGGCGATGAACGCCGCGAATTCCGCATTCGTCACCAGGCGGTTCGCGATCTCGTACGGCCGCACGAGCGCGGTGTGGCGCGGCCGTTCGTTGTCGAACGAGAACGCATCGCCATCGTGGCCGATCTCGACGAGCCCGCCCGGCTGATGCAGCCAGCGCAACGGGCCGGCGTCGCCCGCGGCGAGCGCGCATCCGGCTTCGTCGCCGGTGCGCGGCCGGAATGCCGGCCGCAGCGGGTTGCACGAGAACGCATGCAGCATGTCGGTGACGATCAGCTCCTGATGCTGCTGCTCGTGATGCAGGCCGAGCACGAGCTCGGGCGCGATCGCGTCGAGCAGTGCCGCGTCGGCGCCGGCCAGCGCGCGCAGCATCGCGTCATCGACGTATTGCCGGTACGCATGCACCTCGTCCAGCGACGGACGCGTGAGCAGCCCGCGCTGCGGCCGCGGATGGCGCGGGCCGAGCGCTTCGTAATAGGAATTGAAGAGGAACTGGAAGGCGTCGTCGAACGGCGCGTAGCCCGGCACGCGGCGCATCAGCACGACGGTTTCGAAGAACCAGGTCGTATGCGCGAGATGCCATTTGGTCGGACTCGCGTCGGGCATCGACTGCACGGCCTGGTCTTCGGCGGACAGCGTCGCGGTCAACGCGATGCTATGGGCGCGCACGTCCTGGTAACGGCGCTGAAGCTGGGATGCAAGGAGGCTCATCGGTTTACCGTTCACGTCGCGATTCGCTGCGTTGCGTTGCCGGAAAAGGGAAAGCCTTGCGCTCGAATGCGCGCGGCTGACGTGCGATTTGCTGCTGCGTCGTCGGGCAGCCGGCGCGCGCGCCGGGCCGCGGATGCGGCGTCACTTCGTCTGCCCGTGCAGAACAGTATGGTCCAGAAATGTGAACGTCGCGAATCGGATTTCCAGTGAAACGAATGTGAAAGAAAAATGAAAGCATGTGTGGTGTGGGCATCGCGCGTGTAACGAACCGTCGACGCCCGTCGTGGCGCGGTTTGGCCCCGGATGCAATGCGCGTGCCCGCGGCTGCGTGCTACTGACGTCCGGTGACAGCCGCCCGGCGTGCGTGAAAGGTCGATGGCGCGCGTTCGTCGAAGGAGCAGCCTTATGCAGCCGATTCGTCAGTCGATATCGCGTCCTTCCTGGCGCCCTGCCTGGCGGCTCTGCCCTTCGCTTTCCGCCGCGCACTTCCCCGTTTCCGAAAAATTTTTCGCGTCGATGTCACACGCGCGGGGTGTTGGCTCGTCATATCAGCGGAACTCACACGAAAGGAGAAGGAACCATGACTGCGAAACTCAATCCGTTTGCCGCCGCCCCCGCGCTGATGAAGAGCTGGATGACCGTGTCGGTCGCCGCGGCCGGGAGCCTCGAGCCGACGCTGATCGAGCTGGTCAAGATCCGCGCGTCGCAGATCAACGCGTGCGCGAACTGCCTTAACATGCACACCGTCGAGGCGCGCGAGCAAGGCGAGACCGAGCAGCGCATCTACCTGCTGTCCGCGTGGCGCGACGCGCCCTGCTACACCGACCGCGAGCGCGCGGCGCTCGGCTGGACCGAGGCGCTCACGCGGCTGTCGGAGGGCCATGCGGCGCACGAAGCGGCCTACGCGGCGCTGAACGACCATTTCAGCGAGGAAGAACAGGTGAAACTCACGGTGATGATCAACGTGATCAACGGCTGGAACCGGCTCGCCGTCGGCTTCGGGCTGTGGGTCGACCCGGCCGACGCGAAGGCCGCCGCCGCGAAGATGGTGGCTTGATGCCGAACCTCGATCCGGCCAGCCGCCGCGCCGAAGAACAAGCCGACGCGGCGGCGAGCTTCGATCCGCTGCGTCGCACGCTGATCCGCGTCGCGTACCGGATGCTCGGTTCCGTCGCGGATGCCGAGGACATGGTGCAGGACGCGTTCATCCGCTGGATGGACGTCGACCGTACCGAGGTGCGCGTGCCCGAGGCGTTCCTGCGCCGCATGGTGATGCGCATGTGCCTCGACCAGTTGAAATCCGCGCGGCACCAGCGCGAGACCTATATCGGCCCGTGGCTGCCCGAGCCGGTCGTCGAGGAAGACGAACCGGACGACGTCACGCTGCCGCTGCTGCTCGCGCTCGAACGGCTCTCGCCGCTCGAACGCGCGGCGTTTCTGCTGCACGACGTGTTCGGCCTCGAATTCGACGAAATCGCCACGACGATCCAGCGCGACCCGGCCGCGTGCCGGCAGCTCGCCGCGCGAGCCCGCACGCACGTGCGCGAGGCGCGACCGCGTTTTCATGTCGAGAAGCAGCGCGGGATCGAACTGGCCGAAGCGTTCTTCGCGGCGTCACGCAGCGGCGACATGCGCACGCTCGGCGCGATGCTCGCCGAGGACGTGAGCCTGCATTCCGATGGCGGCGGCAAGCGCACGGCGGCCGGCAAACCGGTATTCGGCTTCGAGCTCGTGATGCGGGTGCATGCGTACCTGGCCGAGCTGTTTGCGACGCATGCGTCGAAGCTCGTGCGGGCCGGGTTCATCAACGGGCTGCCGGGGTTCGTCACGCTGGAAGCCGACGGTGAGCTGCAGACGACTGCGCTCGAGATCGACGACGGTAAGATCGTCGCGATCTATGTCGTGCGGAATCCTGACAAATTGAAGCATCTGCATTGAAGGCCGCGCGAGCATGCGCCGTGTGCCGTGTAAATGCATGGCGACGGCGCCGTCCGCCCTCTTCTTTCTGCCCTGCGTTTGCCGATCGCCGGCTACCGCGATCAGTACATCGCGCCTCCGGCGTTGCCCATCATGAACAGCAGTACGCCGAGCAGCGGCGTCGCGACGGCGAAACCGGCCGCCGCCAGCCAGTTCGTGCCGCCTTGCGCCTCGAGCAGCGCGAGAAACGATTCGCGAGATGTCGCGTTCGGGCGCAGTTTTTCGATCTGGCGCTCGACGTGCCGCTTGTAGAGGCCGTTCCCGTACCAGCCGAGCGACACCGCGATCGCGATCGTGGCCGGGTCGAGCACGCTCGATTCGAAGTATCCCGGGAAGTACAGCAATTCGACCAGCGTGATGCCGAGCGTGACGGCGAGCACGGCGGCCGCCTGCCAGTACATGCATCGATACGCCAACCAGACCGGGCCGAGGAAGCACGCGGCCCAGTTCCACGACTGCCGGCTCTTGCGCGAGTCGGCGATCGCCCATTTTCGTTCGAACCAGGCGGCGTTCTTGCCGACGTAAGCGGCGATTTCGTCGTTGCTCGCGGACGATGCGGCGGTCGTGGCCTCGGACATGATCGTGTGCTCTCAGTCGCGCGGATCGCGCGTCGTTGTTCTGATGCGATGGAAATCGGGCGACGGGCGAAGCGGCCACGTCGATGCGCAGACGATTCTACGCGCCGTGCAGCGGCAGTTGTGTGGCGGATCGGATGGTCGATGACGATGCGATGCCGGGCCGTGTATCGCGCAACGCATCGACGCTTCATGCGTTGCTTTGCGTTGTTTCGGACCAGAAAAGAAAAACGCCACGCGAAGTTGCCGCGTGGCGTTTGTATGTTTGGCGAGCCGCGTTGCCTGTAGGCAAGTTGTGCTGCCGGACCCCTTCATTTTGTTCGTTGGTAGGCTCGATTGGATTCGAACCAACGACCCCCACCATGTCAAGGTGGTGCTCTAACCAACTGAGCTACGAGCCTAAGAAGCCGCGAATTATAGAGAGGGTTTTGGGGGAGCACAAGCCCCTTCGTGAAAATTTTTTGAATCGACGTGTGTGGTGGGCTGACGATCGATGTTGCCTCGCGATGCCGCGAGCGTGAGCTTCACCCGTTCGCATCACAGCAAAACGCGTCGATGTGATGCGGTGTTATCCACATTGCCCTCTGGATAACCGTCCGGGAAGTCTCTGGATTCACAGTGGAACGATTGAGGATATGTCGGCGCGGCTGTGAATCGACGAAAAGTTGTTCTGTGCTGCCGGCCGCTGTTCACGTCGCGCACCCAGGGTTATGCATTTCGCTTCGCGTTGGGAATTCAGTGCGTTACGGAGGTTATCCACTGTGGGGCACAGCGCTTGTTAACTATCACTACGTATATATACGAACCCTGTTAACACCTTTGGATAAGCACAGTCCGTCGACTGTGATCCGCTCAGGATATGCACTGCGTGCAGCGGCTGGATGAACGAAGCGGAACGCTGTGAAGCACTCGAGCGATGCGTGAGCCGTCATGTCTGTAGAATCGCCGGCATCCAGAATGCAAACGCCCGACGAACGGGTTCGCGGCAAAAAACTGAGAGACACGGCACTTGATCGATTCATTGACTGCGTTGCAGCGCTGGTACGAATCGCGTTGCGATGGCGTGTGGGAACACGCGCACGCCATCGAGATCGCCACGCTCGATAATCCGGGATGGAAGGTAAAGCTCGACGGCGGATCGTTCGGCAAGATGATCGACCTGGCGATCGAGCGCGACGAGTCGGACTGGATATCCGTTCGTGCGACGGGCGCCGAATTTGCCGGCTACGGCGGCGCGGGCAATTTGGCCGAGTTGCTGGCACTCGCGGTCGAGTGGATCAACTGGAGCGCGATGACCGACGAAGGACGAAGCGACCGATGAAGGCACCTGTCAATGAGATGCTGGTGACGGATATTGCCGGCCGTGTTGCGGTCGTCGTGACCGACCTGATGGCTGCCGCCGACGTGCTGATGCAGTTGGGCTTCGCTCGCCAATCCGATCGGTGGGAACGAGCGATCGCACACGATACCGATCGCCAGACGCTCGTTGCCGCGCTTATCGATCTCGATGCGTTGTTTTCCTCGGGCCGCGACTGGAGCCCGCAGGCACTCGTCGAGTATTACCGAGAGATCGGTGTCGTTCGAAGTGGTTACCGTTCGGTTGCATGGCGCGGGCCGTCGCAATACGTGGTCGAACGACATGACTGAATCTCGCGAGGCAACGCGATGACGTACACGGTCCTGATGGTGTCGCGCGGAGAAATCGTGCTGTCCGACGGAAAGCGTACCGTGCGGGTGCCTGGCGAGGCATTGTTGTCCGGCGTGGACAACGGTCCCGCATTCGTCGTCTATGTCGATTCGATGAAGTACGTCGAGCCCCAAGGCGATGGCGAGACGATCGATAACGCCACACGCGAGGCCATGATCTCGGCGATCACCGACTATTTTTTGGCGCGACGTACAACGGTTGATTTCGAATCCTGAGCCAGTCATGACACCCAGGAAAGAGCAGGGTGATGCCAGTGGCGCTTGCAAAGGGAGCAGGTAATGGGACCGATCATGTGCCGCCCGCACGGACCCGATAACGGGATCACGATATCCGCGGGCATTGCCGCGCGCATCCGGCAGTGCGGACAGTTTTCGCCCGGTGATATTCGGAGAACACGATGAGTACGTTGAATTTCGGCACGGTCGACCAGTGTTCGGTCACGCTCAACACAGCGACGCTGCTGGGCCTGAAGGCTGCCTACGAAGACTTTGCGGCGACCGGGCAGGATCTGCATAACTTCGAGATCTGCATCACGGATAAAAGGGCATCCACGGTGGACCCCATGCCAGATGACGATGTCGTCACCATCACGTTCGTGGCAAAGCTGATTCCGGGCATGCGCGGACTGGGCAATGCAAACCGGCTCGGGAAGTCGATCCACTACGTCATCGCGCCGGAAACCGGCGAGATTCTCGGGATAGTCGGGACGAAGTGACCCGAAGCGTAAGCGGCGGTGTGTGGATAACCGGCGCGCGATCCAGTTGAAACCCTGTGCATCCGAGCGGTGAGCGTCCCGGTTTCGATGGGCTCGTCGGCCTGAATGCGTTGCCCGGCAAGGCTTTGCCGACCATGAAAGAGGGCAGCGAACGAATCGGCGGCGACGTCCGGACGTCGAATGCCGTGTGGATATCGTTGACTCGAAGCCACTCGAAACCGGCTGCATTCAACGGGTGAGCGGAGTCGAACCCGGCGAAGACGATCGGTCAATCACCCGGGTTGTGGATATCGATGCCCAAAACAACAAGAAACGCTGTGCATGCCAAAGGTGAGCGAACCCGTCGAAGTCAGCATGCAGCACCATCAGGAGAGGTGTGGATATCCCGTTCCGCGGCGACTCGAAACCCTGTGATTTTAAAGGTGAGGGTGCCGGCGAGGTTTCGGTGTGAATAACAGCCGAGGAAAGTCAGTCGAAACGCTGTGCATTCGAGTGGTGAGCGTGCACCCGTTCAAGCCGGCCGAGCCTCGCCACAAAAGGCGCTGGCGGCCATCGCCGACCACCAGTCGGGCGCGCGCATCCTACCACTTCAAGTCTGCTGATCGAGCACCTGCACGACCGCCTTCTCGCCAAGACTCCCGGCCGGCCCGACCACCGCATAGTTGAGCCCGTTCACCGAGCCATACCGCGCCAGCAGCGCGCCATCCACCCGTTGCCCATTCGGCAGCAGCCGATGTTTCGATTCCGCCGGCCGGAGATAGAAGCTCAACGTCCGTCCCGCGTCATCCTGATAGAGCACCATCGCAGCAGTAGCGCCGCTGTCGGTCGTGAACAACCGCCCACCAACCGGCCTGAACCCCGCCGCGCTCAAATCCGGCAGCTTCGCCGATGCGCCCACGCCTTTGGTGAGCCACCCTTGCAAATCACTCGCACCGGTCGGCCGGTAATCGACCTTGGCCGTCCGATCGACCACCATCATCTGGTAAGCCTTGACCGCATCACTCATCGGCGCGATGGGCGGCGGCGCGTTCCACCCGCGCGCCTGCCATCCGCCGAACGTCCCGAGCCCGACGCAGAACACGAAGGAAGCCGCCATCGCGAACCGCATCCGCGCGCGCTCGGCCCGTCGGCCGCGAATCGCGGCCGGATCCAGCGCAGGGTTATCGGCCGGCATCCGCACGCTCTCCAGCGCGGCCCGCAACCGCTGCGCGTCCTGCTGCCATTGCTTCACCTGTTCCGCGCGCGCCGGATGCAGCGCGAGATAACGCTCGACCGCTGCGCGCGCATCGTCGTCGAGTTGGCCGTCGACATAGGCCTGAAGGTCATGTTCGTTCGGAGGGGTGTTCATTTCTTCATCAGCCGCAAGGAAGGAGCAGGAAGTTCGCCGTCGCTGAGCTGGCGCAGCGCCTGGCGCGCGCGGGAGAGCCGCGACATCACCGTGCCGATCGGCACTTCGAGCAGGTCGGCGACTTCCTGATAGGTGAAGCCTTCGACCGCGACGAGCAGCAGCAGGCTGCGCTGTTCGTCCGAGAGCCGGCCGAACGCTTCGAGCGTCGCGCGCGCCGCGAATTCGCGTTCGGCGGACGGCCAGTGCGCTTCGTCGTCGTCGCGGATGCGGCCGAGCAGCCACGCGTAGCGCTTCGCGCTGCGTTTGCCATCGAGAAATTGCCGGTACAGGATCGTGAACAGCCAGCTGCGCAGCGATGCGTCGTCGCGGCGGCTCGTCCAGCGCGACAGCGCACGCTCGAGCGTCGACTGGACGAGATCGTCGGCCGCGTGCACGTCGCGCGCCAGCCAGAGCGCGAAGCGTCGCAGCCTGGGGATGAGTTCGCGCAATGCTTCGTCGTCGAGGGCGGTGGAGGGCATGGCCGGGCCGGTTGCCGAAAGGGTCGTAGATGCCGCGTAGGACGCCGGCCGGCATCGGTTATTCCCTCCAGCATACGAAAAAAACTGTTCGTGGAATAAAGCGGCGTGGGCGGCGTCCTACGCGCGTTCGACAATGATCTGACGATCGGGAGTGCATTCATGAAGCAATCTTCTTCTTCGCCGCAGCGCGAGCCCGGGCGCGGGTGGTGGCGCTGGGCCGTGATCGGCGGCGCGGTGGCCGGCGTGGCTGCGGCGTTCGGGTATGCCGGCGGGTGGCTCGCGCCGGCGCGTCTGACCCCGCACCGGCTCGTCGACGCGCTGCAGACCAACAGCGGTATCCATCCCGGCTACCGGCGCAATCACGCGAAGGGCGTGTGCGTGACCGGCTACTTCGAAGGCAACGGCGCCGCGAGCGCGTATTCGGTCGCGCCGTTCTTCAAGGCGGTGCGCACGCCGGTGGTCGGGCGCTTCGCGTTGCCGGGCGGGAATCCTTATGCGCCCGACAGCAGCGTGCCGATCCGCAGCCTCGCGCTGAAGCTGACCGCACCGGACGGCCAGCAATGGCGGACGGGGATGAACGCGATGCCGGTGTTTCCCGTCGCGACGCCACAGGCGTTCTACGAGCAGACGCTCGCGACCCAGCCCGATCCGAAGACGGGCAAGCCGGACCCGGCAAAGGTGAAGGCGTTCTTCGGCGCGCATCCGGAAGCGGGCGCGTTCCTGCAATGGGTGAAGGGTGCGAAGCCGAGCGCGAGCTACGTCACCGAAAGCTATTACGGGCTGAACGCGTTCTACTTCGTCGACGCGGCCGGCAAGCGCCAGGCGGTGCGGTGGCGCGTCGTGCCGGAGCAGACGGCGGGCGCCGGCGACGTCGCGACGGCCGCGGACCCGAACGTGCTGCAACAGGACGTGACGCAGCGCATCGCGGCCGGCCCGCAGAAGTGGAAGCTGCTGGTCACGCTGGCGGAGCCCGGCGACCCGGTGGACGACGCGACGAAGATCTGGCCCGCGCAGCGCACGACGATCGATGCGGGCACGCTCGTGCTCGACCGCGTGGAGGCGCAGGACAGCGGCCCGTGCCGCGATGTGAACTACGACCCGACGGTACTGCCGCAGGGGATCCAGGTGTCGGGCGATCCGTTGCTGGCGGCGCGCTCGGCCGCGTATGCGGATTCGTATCTGCGGCGCACGAGTGAAGAGGCCGGCGTGGCAGGCGTGGCGCGAGTGAGTGGGGAGGGAAGGTGATGAAGGCTTCGACGACGTTTAGTTTGCCGGCGCGGGTGCTGCACTGGGTGATGGCCGCGATGATCCTCGCGATGCTGTTCATCGGGGTGGGGATGGTGGCGTCGGTTTCCGGCCGGCACGAGATCCTGGTGGCGATTCACAAGCCGCTGGGCGTGGCCGTACTGGTGCTGGTGTGTGTGCGGATCGTGGTGCGGATGCTGTCGAAGCCGCCGGCGTTGCCCGAGGATCTGCCGTGGTGGCAGAAGGTGGCTGCGCACGGTTCGCATCTCGTGCTGTATGCGCTGATGGTCGCGATGCCGCTGATCGGCTGGGCGATGCTGTCGGCGGGCGGGTATCCGGTGACGCTGGGCGGCGGCGTGCAACTGCCGGCGCTGGTGTCGGCTGATCCGGTGACGTTCGCGTGGCTTCGGGTCGCGCATCGCGTGCTGGCCTATCTCTTCTTCCTGACGTTCCTCGCGCACTTTGCCGCGGCGCTGTATCACGGGCTGATCCGGCGAGACGGCGTGGTGAGGGCGATGGTGGGGCGGTAATCGACGGAAGGTTGCGTGCGATACGGCGGGGCTGCTCAAGGGCGACCGAGGCTGCGCCTGCCGTGTCGCTTATATATGAGCACTGGGAAGGCTCGGCGGACTCCGCCATAGCATGTCAAAAATATTTCACAAAAGGGGTTGCGGAGACCGGGGCGGATGCATAAAATCACGCCTCTTTCGCGCTAACGGAAACGCAGCGCGGGGAAGAAGAGGGAAGCGGTGCTGTTGAAGTCGGTTTTATCGATTCCAGTGCGCGCGAAATTAAACCGCAGTCGTCGCAACGAAGTAGTTAAAAAAGTTGTTGACGAGTTTCAAAAAACGGTTGATAATCTCGCTTCTCTGCTGCTGAAAACGCAGCGCTGCTGAGGGGTTCAGATCTCTCGCAGAAAT